>CAURFY010000157.1:0-6013 GCA_963524115.1 uncultured Bacillus sp. | reverse complement strand
TTCAGAATTCAACAAAATGGTAGCAGTTGAAGTAAATCAGCAAGATTATAAAGTATATATGGTGATGTCCTACATTCAAAACGGAATGCAAACGTCTTCCACAGACCCTGCTGACGATATACACGTTTCAAAGATTGCTGCAGGAGGAGTTTATGAGCTTCAATTAGCTAAGGGACAAAAAGCACGAGGTGGAGAAATAATAACAAGTAAATATGTTGCTACAACAATGAACGGACTTGTTACCGGAGAAGACCTTGCTGCTAAAGATGCCGCTGGAAACAAAGCAAATATTGATAAAATCGCCAACCCAGATAACATTGTTTTCTCTGAAGAAATGAGAACCTTGTTTATTGCCGAGGACAGCGACATGCACAAAAACAACTTTGCCTGGGCCTATAATATTGATTCAAAAAAATTATCCCGAATTGCCTCTGTACCTGACGGTGGTGAAGCAACTGGACTGCAAATGGTTAATAACTTAAACGGGCACAGTTATTTGATGCTAAGCTCTCAAAACCCTGGAAATGTCGGATATTTGGATGGACTCCCTATATTAGAAGATAGAAGATAGCTTAAAAAGATGTGGGTAAACGAATTCAGGACAACAATCATGAAGTTGAATAGAAAAAAAGAGTAACCAAAAAGGTGACTTGCACCAGATATGATTACTAGGGCAAGTCACCTTAAATTTTTTATACTAATTCCGCAACTGGTTGAAGCATAGATCCAGTTTTCTTATAACTTTCATGCCAAGAGAAGGCCTTTTCTAAGACATGAGGTGTTTGTCCACCTCTTGTTAGCGCTTCTTGGTAATATTCACGTAATTGGTCACGATACATTGGGTGTACACAATTTTCGATGATTAACCCAACACGTTCTCTTGGAGCTAGTCCCCGTAAATCTGCGTACCCTTGCTCAGTCACAATAACGTCAACATCATGTTCAGTATGATCAACGTGTGAAACAAAAGGAACGATACTCGAAATATTGCCGCCCTTAGCAATTGATTTTGTAACAAATATGCCTAGGCGAGCATTCCGTGCAAAGTCACCAGAACCACCAATTCCGTTCATCATATTTGTGCCCATTACATGCGTTGAATTGACATTTCCATAAATATCAATTTCTAATGCAGTATTGATAGAAATTAACCCCATACGGCGAATAAGTTCTGGATGATTGGAAATTTCTTGTGGTCTTAATACAAGACGATCACGGTACTTAGCAAAATCAGTAAAAAGTGTATCATTTCTTTTTTGTGATAAAGTAAACGAACAGCCCGACGCAAACTTAATTTTGTCAGCATCCATCAAATCAAAGACAGAGTCTTGAAGAACTTCAGAATATACTTCCAAATCAGTAAATTCAGAGTCTAAGAAACCATGGAATACGGCGTTTGCAATAGAACCAACCCCTGATTGAAGCGGAGCTAATTTTTCTGTCAAGCGTCCTTCTTCAATCTCATTACGTAGAAAATCAATTAGATGGTCTGCCATCATTACTGTCTCATCATCTGGATCAACAATTGTAGATGGTGAATCTGCTTGATTTGTGAAGATAATTCCGGCTATTTTTTCCGGGTCAACTTTAATTCCAATTGTTCCAATTCGATCATCCACTTTAGTCAATGGAATGGGACCACGTTCGCCCTGTTTTTCTGGTGCATAGCAATCATGTAGACCTTCCAAAAACTCCGGCTGAGCTAAGTTAATCTCTACGATAATTTTTTTAGCATATTGAGCAAATACCATATTGTTCCCAACAGATGTTGATGGAATAATCATCCCATCTTCTGTAATCGAAACCGCTTCCAAAATCGCAAAGTCTATTTCATCAATTGCACCTTGTCTGATCCATTCAGCTGTTTGAGATAGATGATTATCTACAAAATACATTTCACCAGCGTTAATACTTCTTCTCATTGCTGGTTCAGCTTGAAATGGCAACCGCTTATTAATAATGCCAGCCTCAGCCATTAATTTATCAACATCTGAGCCTAAAGAAGCTCCTGTATAAACATTTACTTTGAAATCTTCTGTTTCAGCGCGTTTTACTAATGCATAAGGGACCGCTTTCGCATCTCCTGCTCTTGTAAATCCGCTTAATCCTAATGTCATACCGTCCTCTATCCATGTTGCAGCTTCTTCCGCTGAAACAACACGATTTTGTAAACGAACGTCTTTTATCCGGCTGAAGTTGTTATCCACTCTTCAATCCCCCTATATTACTCTTTTGAATAATTTTATCAGGTGTAATATAACAGGATAGTATTTTTGAACGAAATTAGGCAAAAATGTGACAAAACAGTTAATTTTAATCACAAAACAGAAACGTTTTTCAGAATACTAGTAATTTTCTAAAATAACTAGAATAAGACTGACTAACTGGAATGCGATCTCCATTATTCATCTGTAATACAAAGGTAGAATGAGTATCAGGATAAATTTCTTTAATGTGATTTACATTAACAATGAAGGAACGATGGCACCGGATAAACGAATCCTTTGGCAGAAAATATTCGAATTCTTGTAAAGAGTATTTATGAGTTCCCGAAAATCTTTCTGTGAACACATGGGTTTTCCGCTCTTTTGCTTCTAAGTAGGTAACTTGTGCAAATGGGACTGGAATCCATCCATCATGAACTCTAACCGTTACGAATAACTTACCATCTGTCAATGCTGGAAAAACCGCTGTGACACATCCCTCAACCTGTCCCTCGTTTAAAAATGGAACCGCCATCCCATAATAAGGAACACCAAACATTTCTCGATTAATAAACTCTGAAATTTTTTGTTTGGTGTCCATGGCTTTATATGTAATAGTACCCACACGTACCGGATCCCCGGGACGAATTTTTAAGTCGATTCGTTTACTTGGACGATAATATATATATTCTTTTGTGTTTGAAACGGCAATAGAGGTCTCATCCGAAAATAGTTCACCGATTACATCTAAAAGTGCAGTTGCCGTTAATCGCTTCATCTTATGACACCTTTCTCATACGCTAGTTTAGTAGATAGTATAATTTTACACTTTTACCATTAAAGTTTCCATCATTCAACTAGGGATTTTAACCCATAATATTTAATAGAAGAAATTAATCAAGCTAGATTGAACATCACTATTTTTTAAGATTACTTTTCCAATGAAAAAGTAATGACGTTTTTTATACCGTTTATTGTTAAATTGACACTACTCAAGCCGATTCATATAATGAAAAGGAATCCGATTGTTCGTCCATAACTAATCGATTTCAATTACATAAAAAGGAATTTGCTTCGTTAATTAGGGGGCAATTCTAAAGTCCGTAATAAAGTCTAATTTTTTCAGGAAGAATGGACAAAAAATAACCATCAATAGGAGGAATTACGCATGATTAGTGCAAGTCCCTACGTTGTAGTAGATGATGTAAAAGCATCACTCGATTATTATCAAAATATTTTCGGTGGAGATACAAAGATTTTAAACGAGAATGCAGGAGCAATTATGCATGCAGAATTACATATAGGCAACAGTCTTATTCACTTCTCCAGTTCATATGGCGGAAGAACTCCAAAAGGTGAGAACGAAAAAATTATTTTGCAATTAGAAAGCGCTGATGAGATGCGAAAGATTTATGAGACTTTGAAAACTGATGGACAAGCAACAGTTGAATTACAAGAAACGTTCTTTGGGGCGCTTCACGGCCAAGTAACTGACAACAAAAACAACATTACTTGGGTAATGAATTATTTCAAATAATTAATAGAGGTGCCTATTCCCATGTGCTCTAACGCATTAACGCATTGGGGGTCAGGCACCTCATTTCACATTAAATCGTTAAAGCGAGAAAGATTTATCTTTTTTTTGGGAGGGCTCTCTATGAACAAGTTCGGACATTTCATTTTTCGTTTTAAAAAGTCCATTATTATCATCTGGATTGCCATCATTGCTGTCTTTGGCTTTTTTGCACTGAAACTACCTTCTGTTTTAAGTGGGAACGGCTTTGAATACAACGGGGAATATAAACAAACGCGCCAAACCCTTGAACAAGATTTTAACCAACCTAAGTCAGCTATCATCGTGTTATTTGAAAAAGAAAAGACTGTAAGCAAACAAAACTGGGAGAAATTTATTAATGATTCTCTAAACAGGACTAAAGATGTCCCTACGGTTGAGGATGTTGTTTCTCCATTTGAACAACCCAACATGATAAAGGGAAACAGCGCCTACGGTCTCCTTACATTTGAAAAGGAGTCAGGAAGCCTTGGGAACACAATCAATCACCTTCGTTCAGTCCTAAAGGACCAGGATGGTATGAAAGTATTAATTACCGGGGAGCCAGTCATTGTAAAAGATTTAAACCAAGCAAGCCAAGAAGACTTGGCTAAGGCAGAAATGATTGGATTGCCGATTGCTCTTGTTGTTCTCGTAATAGCTTTCGGAAGTTTAATTGCAGCGAGCTTACCCATTCTTGTAGGCGTATTATCGATTACAACCACAATGGGGATCGTCTACTTCTTTAGTTACTCCTTCGACTTAACTATTTTTATTTTAAACATAGTCCCAATGATTGGGCTTGCCTTGAGCATTGATTTTGCTTTGTTATTAATTAATCGATTCAAAGAAGAAATCAGTCACTCATCCGTTGAAGATGCCGTGGTAATGACCGTTGCAACAGCTGGTCGCTCCATAATTTTTTCGGCCTCATGTGTTTTTATTGGGTTACTAGGCCTAATGTTTATCCGGGTCGATATTTTCCGAAACGTAGGAATTGGTGGAATGACAGTCGTATTAGTCGCAGCCCTATCAGCCATTACATTTCTACCGGCACTCCTATCGTTAATTGGGAAAAGAATTCATTCCCTTAACATTTTAAAAATAAAAGCTGATGGACCTGGTATTTGGAGCAAGTTTGCCCATATAGTTATGAAGCAACCAGTCATCATGGCAACCTTAGCGCTCATTATTTTGGTCACTGCCCTCATCCCTGTAAAAAATATGGATGTGAAAGTTCCAGGAATCGATGCGTTGCCTCCTTCATACGAATCAAGATTAGCTTATGATAAATATGAAAAGCAATTTGTCGACAAAACAAAAAGCAATGAAAATAAAGTCGTTATGATTCTTGAAACAGATAAACCAATTCTGGATAATAATAATCTAAAAAAGGCACAATCAGTAATTAATTCGGTGGCCAAGAACCAAGATGTCAATTCAGTTGAGTCCGTCTTTTCGTTATCTGGGCTTACTGATCCCAACCAGTTTGTTATGGCGCTTTCTCAACCGAATAGCCCTCTTTTGCCAGTGGCTGACCATTATATTTCTGACAATAAAATGCTGGTTAATGTTTATTTAAAGAATAAACTCTCTACCAGTGAAAAGCGAGAATGGGTAAGGCAATGGACAGAGAAAAACTTTGATGTAAAAGCTACCTTTGGGGGTAGTATTAAGTTTGAACAAGAAATTTTTGATGAGATCTTCAAGCAAACTCCAAAGGGACTAGCCTTGATCCTTATTTCTACCTTCTTGATTCTAATGGCGGCCTTTAGGTCATTACTCATTCCAATTAAAGCGATTATTATGAATATCTTGAGTCTTAGCGCCACCTTTGGAATCGTGGTTTGGGTTTTTCAAGAAGGACATCTCGGTATAGATCCCGTAAGTATTACATTGATGCTACCCGTGTTTGTTTTTAGCCTTGTGTTTGGACTATCAATGGACTACGAAGTATTTTTGATTTCGAGAATTCATGAGATCTACCTTGAAACGAAGGATAATCATTTTGCGACACTGCATGGGCTAATCTCAACTAGTAAAATTATTACCTCAGCTGCCGCGATCATGATCGTTGTTACGGGAGCCTTCGCCTTTACTGGGGTAACTCCTGTCAAACAGATGGGGGTTGGTATCGCCCTTGCCATCTTTATCGATGCCACCATCATTCGGATGATCCTAGTACCATCCTTAATGAAACTCTTTGGAGATTGGAACTGGTGGCTATTTGGATTAAAACAGAAATATACCTAACACA
>CAURFY010000156.1:0-6045 GCA_963524115.1 uncultured Bacillus sp. | reverse complement strand
AATATCGTAATACATGCTGATTTTCCAATGGACTTTTTGAGTTCATCATTTGGTGTATTAAAATATAAACAAACTGCTGAAGGTGTCAGGTTGCAAGTGGAGGGGGAAGAGGTTGCAGACAGGATTCTGAAGGAGATTGTTGGAAAAGGATTCATTCGCAAGTTTGAGTTAGAAGAGCCTTCTTTGAATGATATCTTTATTGAGAAAGTGGGTGCTTCTTATGAATAGTTTTTTAATTATTTTAGTGCACACCTATTTATCAAAGCTTAAAACCAAGTCTTTTTTGGTAACTTCTGCTTTGACCATTGTCATTATTATTGCCTTAACAAATATGCCAAAAGTCATCGATTTTTTTAACAAAAATGATCAGAATAAGATTGCCGTCATAGATGAAACTGGCCAATTATTTGTACCACTTAAACAGCATTTAAAAGAGGTAAATAAAGACTTAAAATTAAGTGAGTTTCAAGGATCTTTAACTGAAGCGGAAAAGGCGGTTAAAAAGGGGACGTACAAAGGCGTATTACAACTTAGTTTCAATGAAGAGAAGCTTCCAAAAGCAACGTATAAAGCCATGAGTATTACCGATTCTTCTACTGCTACCGAGCTTAATAGTTATTTACAACAAGTAAAAGTTTCAGTAGCAGCATCACAGATTAACTTAACTCCTGAGCAATTAACAAAGCTGTATGAGCCAGTATCTTTCAAACAGGTTGCACTAGAGAAAAACGCAAAAACAGAACAGGAAATAAACCAAGCTAGAGGGTTGGTCTACTTTTTACTGTTTATTATTTATTTTTCCGTTATTATGTATGCAAATATGATTGCGACTGAGGTTGCAACGGAAAAATCATCGCGGGTAATGGAGATATTAATTTCTAGTGTTTCTCCAATTAAACAGATGTTTGCTAAAATATTAGGAATTGGTCTACTAAGTTTGACCCAACTCCTTTTGTCACTAGCAGTGGGATATTTTTCAGTGAAGCAAAATCTTAATCAGCTACAAGGTGGTTTCTTTGACTTTTTCGGATTTGGTAATGTTCCGGTCGCAACAATTGTTTATGCAGTAATCTTTTTCATCTTAGGTTATTTCCTTTATGCTACTTTGGCAGCATTTTTGGGATCTCTTGTCAGTAGAATTGAGGATGTTCAACAAGTTATTACACCCATGACGTTATTAGTGGTTGCTGGGTTTATGATGGCCATGTTTGGCTTGGGGCAACCGGAGGCAACATTTGTTAAGGTTACTTCGTTCATTCCATTCTTTACCCCAATGCTGATGTTCCTTCGTGTTGGAATGTTGAATATTCCGATTTGGGAAGCAATGATAGGAATTGGAATTTTGATCCTAACCATTATTGTGTTAGCTATATTTGGTGCACGGGTATATAAGGGTGGAGTATTAATGTATGGTAAATCTACCTCTTTAAAAGATATTAAAAGAGCTCTACAATTATCGAAAAACAAATAAACTTTGAATGTCTTATTAGAATGGATAAGGAACGAAAGAAGAGGCTGTCGAATGAATTCGATAGCCTTTTCTTTCGTATTCAATTGATAAATAATTTTTAGTAGAACGTGCATTCGCTTTTGCCGGATGCTAAAATGGAGAAAAGCGAAAAATACAGATTACCCAAAATTGGTGAAAACACAGTAACACCAAAAATCGGAGGAAAAAATGAAAAAAGTAACTTTTATACACGCAGCCGACCTTCATTTGGACAGCCCGATGGTGGGTTTAAAACATTTGCCCCAATCAATCTTTGCTAGGCTTCAGGAAAGCACATTTTCCTCATTTTCAAAAATTATCGATGCAGCCATTTTTCACCAAGTTGACTTTGTTATCCTTGCGGGGGATCTATTTGATGGGGAGGATCGCAGTATTCGTGCCCAAACCCGCTTTCGTAAGCAAATTGAAAGACTATATTCTCAAGCAATCCCTGTCTTTATTGTTCATGGTAATCATGATCATCTTGAAGGAAAGTGGGCTAACATTCAACTGCCGCAAAACGCTTATACTTTCCCGACTAATGTAGAAATGAAATCAATAACGACAAAAGATAGGACCACAGTGTCCCTTTATGGATTCAGTTATCCGCGACGGCATATATTAGAAAGAAGAATTGGTGATTACATAAAAGAAGAAGGTGCGGATTTTCATATTGGTATTTTACATGGTCATTTTGAAGGAAATAGTGATCATGGCCGATATGCTCCGTTTTCTTTATCAGATTTATTTGAAAAGCAATTTGATTATTGGGCTTTAGGACATATTCATAAGCGAAGTCATTTATCCGAGGATCCTCCTGTTATTTATCCAGGTAATATTCAAGGAAGACATAGTAAGGAGACAGGGGAAAAAGGCTGTTATCTAGTCACGTTAACAGAAGCAAATACCAGCCTTGAGTTTATCTCTTCATCAGATGTCCTATGGGAAGATATTGAAGTTGATGCTACATCTGCAAAAAGTGTAGACGATCTTTACGGGCTATTAAGAAGTATTATCTCTGAGAGACGAAAAGAGGAACAAGGAGTCCTGGTTACAATCAGGTTGAAAAATGTCTCATTGCTAGATTCTCAACAAGAACTTTTGTCTAGTGATGAGTTATTAGAAACTCTACAGGATGAAGAAAAAGACGAGGAGTCTAAGTTTGTATGGCCAGTTGAGTTATTGATAGAAGAGGCAAATCAATGGAACCGGGAGCAAATGATTGGAGAAGCAGATTTTTATTCCGAACTATTTCAGGCAACAGATCACTATGAAAATAGTAAGGATTGCTTGTCGCCTTTATATCAACATTCATCAGCACGAAAGTATGTCACTATATTACCTGAACAGGAGCAGGAACAACTTATTAAGGATGCGGAAAGTATTTTAGTCCAATTATTAAAAAGAGGATAAAGTGAGGAGGGAATGGCTCTGAAAATCAATGAAATTCATATATATGGATACGGAAAATTGGAAGATTTCAACGTGAGAAATTTAGACGATTTAAATATTTTCTATGGAGAAAATGAAGCGGGAAAATCAACCATTATGTCATTCATTCATAGCGTATTGTTTGGATTTCCAACAAGGCAACAATCAGAATTGCGGTATGAACCGAAAAAATTAGCTAAGTATGGTGGTCAATTAATCGTTACTTTTCCATCTGGGAAGACCGTGATTGAGCGAGTGAAAGGTAAGTCTACTGGCGATGTGAAAGTATTGATGGAAGATGGCACCCAAGGTGGGGAAGAGCTATTGAAGGAGCTTTTATCGAATATGGATAAAAGCCTCTTCCAGTCGATTTTCTCTTTCAATCTCCACGGCTTACAAAATATTCAACAAATGAAAAATGAAGACTTAGGAAAATTTCTTTTTTCAACAGGAACACTTGGAACGGACAGGTTGTTAGCGACGGAAAATTTCCTTCAGAAGCGACTAGATGCTCTATATAAACAAAGTGGGAAAAAACCTTTAATAAATGAAAAACTAACGGAGATTAAGCTACTTTCTCAGGATTTAAAAAAAGCAGAGCAGCATAATGATCAGTATTGGCAGTACCTAGATGAAAAAGAAACATTGGAAGCTAAGTTATCTCAGTTTCAACTTCAATCGAGTAACCTTCAAAGCCAATTTACGAGGCTTCAGGAATGGAAACGACTGTTACCAATCATAAATGAAGAAAGCGCACTTCAGGAGGAATGGGCGCAAATTGCTATTAATGAATTTCCAAACGAAGGAATTAGCCATCTTGATGAATTTAAAAAGATACTTTTCCCATATGAGAGTAAAATTGGAAGCCTAACTTCACGAATCAAGGATTTAGAAAACGAAATAAAAGATGGTGAACCTAATCATGAATTGTTAGCCCATGAATTAGCCATTTATAATGCAGTTGAAAATCTGCCTCTTTATGAACAATTAAAGCAGGAAAGTAATCAACTCGCGCTAACTCTAACCGAGCTAAATAGGGAAATTTCTGAATTACAGCAAAATCTCCACATCACACTTGATGAAAGTTTGGTAAAAAACAGTAATACAAGTGTATTTATGCGGGAAAAAACAGCCAATGCGCAAAAAAAGGAACAGCATCTAAAAGAAAAAAAGCAGGAGCTTGACGAACAATTTCAACAAACTAAGCTAGATCTTGAAGAATTAGAAGCTCAAATAGGCCAGTATAGTGAAATCTTATTATCAGACGAAGAACGAGTGGAAGTCCTTCAACAAAAAAGTTTAGCTGAGAACCGGAGCCAATACGAAAAAGAACTATCTGAAATAGAGAATCAAAAACAAATAATAAAAAATATACAGATTCAGGAGGCACAACAGGCCAAGGTACAGGAACAACAAGGTTTACTTCAATTATTGGTGTTAAGCGCGATCTTTGTTCTATTAGCAGGCTGGGGTTTGGTGGAGAAGCAATGGGTTGTAGTCGCAGTTGCTTTGGCTGGTTTTCTTTATCTATTTATTTTTCGAAAAAGAAAACCTTCATCAAAGGGAAATAATGTCCAAATGGAGTTTAATACTTTAAAAGAAAAAGAAACCTTGTTGACAAGTATGCTCGGTCGTACCGTAACTAAAGGATTAGAAGACATTGTTCAACAATTGGCTGAGGACGATCGGCTTCGGGAAAAGCAAAACATTCTCCGAATAAAATGGGATCAAAGAAATGAACAGTATGAAAAAATCCTCCAATCGTATGAGTTGTGGGAACAAGATTCGCGTTTACATCATCTCCTACTCATTGATTTGGGAAAAGAACTAGGGATCCCGAAAGACATTGCGTTAACCTTTGTCCACGATGCATTTATCTTAATTGAAAAATTGAAAGGTGTTTATGCGGAGAAAAGGAAAGTAATCGATCGGGAAAAGTTGGTTCTTGCAGAGTTGTCGGAGATTGAAGTCCGAATCCGCGACTTGGCAAAACAATTTTTGCTAACAGGTCCTCCTCAACTTCAAAATGCGGCTTATTTATTGAGGCAAGAACTTAAAAGACATCAGGAACTACAGATTCATTATGAGAATAGAAGAAAAAAGTTGGCTGATATGATGGATGAATATCAGCAGTATATTCATGAAAAAGAGCAGATAATGCAAGAGATTATACGACTTTTCGAGCAGGCAAAGGTCGAATCGGAAGAGGAGTTTCGAACTAAAGGGGTCATTGCTGATAGAAAAAGGGCGATAACCGACCGATTGAATGAAATTCAACGGCAATTGGAATTTTCATCCATAAGTTTAATTGAGAGAGAGGAATTAAAGCAAGTTAACAATCCTGACCAACAAATAAACTTACTGCTGGGGCATCAGGAAGAGTGTCAGCAACGCCTCATGAAACTACAGGAACAATTAGCTGAGGTTAAACACCAAATTGTGTTACTAGAGGATGGTGGGACCTATGCTGAACTTCTGCATAAGTTCAAGCATAAACAGTCTGAAGTGAATGATGACGCTAAGATTTGGGCCCGGTATGCAATCGCAAAGGATCTCCTTAGCAAAGCAGTAGAGCAATATAAAAATCAGCGTTTACCCAAAATGATTAAAAAGGCCGAAACCTTCCTTCGTTTACTAACTGAAGATCAATACATTCGAATTCATACTCCAAAGGAAGGGAGTAGTTTTGTAATAGAAAGCCAAGATCATACTTTTTATGAACCAAATGAGTTGAGCCAAGCTACTTCAGAGCAAATCTATGTCTCATTGAGATTGGCATTAGCCACAACTTTATATGAAAAATATCAGTTTCCGATCATAATTGATGACAGCTTTGTTAATTTTGATCATATTCGTACGGGGAAGGTTATTCAACTATTAAACCAGCTACAAGGCCACCAAATAATAATTTTTACTTGTCACCGCCATCTTTTTCCTTACTTTAACAAGGGGAAGATAATCGAAATCAAGGAGCACTTAAGTACCTCCTTGCAGCATTGAGAGGATGGAACAATCAATCTGCAACATACCTATTAAATGGCGGTAAAATGGATATTAAAGGGGAAATAGATATTGAAAAGGCTGTGATATAATATTTTTAAAGAGGGGAGTGTGAGGTTAATGAC
>CAURFY010000155.1:0-6081 GCA_963524115.1 uncultured Bacillus sp. | reverse complement strand
GATTACACATCATCAAATGTTAAAAGGAGAAATTCCTTACCCTGGGATAACTGGTGGTAAAACAGGGTATGTTGATGAATCGAAACAAACGTTAGCTACAACGGCAGATAATGGCCAAATGAAATTAACAGCTATAGTTTTAAAAGCAGATAATAAAAAAACAATATACGATGAAACAAAACAACTACTCAATTATGGTTTTCAGAATTTCAAAACTTCTTATTTACCGGAAAGTAAAACATTTACAGTGGAAAATATAAAATTTAAACCAGCAAACTCCATTTTCATTAGTGAGCCAATCGAAGGTGTTCATTACGATGTTTCGAAAAATGGCCTATTAAAGGTTCAAACAAAGGATCTTGAAACCGTTCAAACTGTTCAATTAACACCATTAAAAAAAGAAATTCACGAACAAACTATTTCAAAAGTCCAAGATAAAAAAGAGCCACTAAAAAAAATGAATGCCCTTTATGGACCACTATTTTTAGCTATTTCAGGTTTTGCTTTTAGCGTTATAAAAAAGAAAAAAATTAAAAAGGTGGGAAATTCCTAACAGGTTCTGTTTTGAATAAGTAGTGATTGAAATTGCACCGAAAAAAACCATAACCTTAAAGAAAAACGCTCAGAGATAAAAAACTCTGAGCGTTTCCTTTTTATTATTAGTCACTTTTTGTTCAGTTTTTTGAAAAAAATCAAATGAATTATGATATAGAGGTTCCCATTTTTTTATCGAATAAGGGTGGTTAATAATAACATAAAAAATGAAATGAAGATTATTGAAATGACTAATATCCAAGCTAAATCCATATTTCCTGATTCTAAGGCTATATAAACAGCGATAGGGATGGTTTGGGTTTTACCAGGGAGGTTTCCAGCGAACATAAAAGTTGCACCGAACTCTCCAAGGGCTCTTGCAAAGGAAAGTATGAAACCGGATATGATGGATTTTAGTGATAATGGGAGTGTTATATAAAAAAAAACTTTCCAATCATGTGCGCCATCTATTCTTGCTGCATCTTCTATGTCCAAATCAACAATTTGAAATCCCGTTTTAGCAGATTGATACATTAGAGGAAAGGCAACAATGGTTGAAGAGATTAATGCAGCCCACCATGTAAACATAACCGATTGGTGAAAGATTCTTTCAATTAACATGCCGACGGGACTCTGATTACCAAAAATCACAATTAACAAAAAGCCTACAACAGTAGGAGGTAAAACAAGTGGGAGAAGTAAAATTGTTTCAATAACTACTTTACCACGTACGCGAAAACGGGTCATCCACATTGCAAGTATTATACCTAAAATAAAAACGATAATAACTGCAGCTGAAGCTATTTCTAAAGAAAGTTTGACAGGGGTCCAAAATTGCTCATTCAAAATTATCAGTCCAATACGATAAATCGTTGAAGATTTTTAGTTTTTTTGTAAAGCACAAAAAAAGAGATTCAGATGGAATTTGTAAAGTAAATCTGTCAGTCACGCTGTTTAATGACTTTGGTGGCTTAGGCGCTTCTAATCGAATTATACCTAAATATTTTCTAATCGAACAGCCTTACATTTAGGAGAGACTATATATTCTGTGGATATGAGACAAGGAAAAAAGACTAAAGCTGTACTTTAGTCTTTTTTTATGAATAAGGAATTTAGCTTTCTAGATTAGGTTATGTCCAACTTCAGTACGTTTTTCGTGCGTTTCCAACTTTCTTTGTTAATGAATTCTTTGTTCAACTTGTTTGCACACTTCATCAGCTGAAAGGCCACTTGCTTCGATTACAGAACCATTTGATGTGATTGTCTCGATGCCCATAACATTTGAATCTAATCCTGTAACAACACAGCAAGAGCAACCTTTTGCATCTGTTTCCTGCCTTAATTCAACAACATCATATCCTTTTTCACGAAGAGCCTGTTGAATATTTGTCAGGGATTGTTCTACTCCGATTTTAGCCAAATAAAACACCTCCTCCCTCATGTAAGTTTTCCAATCTTTGTCTATAATATTCGTTTCTTATTTGGATAAAATATTTTTGTAATCCAAAAATCAAAATATATTAAGGGGAGAAGTTTGAATGTCAAAACGCAAGCAAGATCCTTCTACTGTGGGACTCAGCTCTTCACAAGTTGAGGGGCAAGGGACAACCAACCAAGAAACGGGTGGAAGAAAAGCAGACTCCTCACGAAAAAAGCAGAAACGGACCTAATCACAATAGAGTTTGATCAATTTAACAGAAAAGGAAGATGATTTAAAATCACCTTCCTTTTTTAATGCTTCCTAATTTTGTTTATACATTTCAGCTATTTGTTTTTGAAGTTGGGTATCATCTAAATATTCGTCATAGGACATTTGTTTATCAACAATTCCGTTTGGTGTAATCTCTACTATCCGGTTAGCAATTGTTTGGATAAATTGATGGTCATGAGAAGAAAAAAGTAATGAGCCCTTAAAATTAATTAAACCGTTATTTAATGCTGTGATTGATTCCAAATCTAAGTGGTTAGTTGGCTCATCAAGAAGCAACACATTCGAGCCACTCAACATCATTTTTGAAAGCATACAACGAACCTTTTCTCCTCCTGAAAGGACATTTGCCTTCTTTAATACATCCTCACCAGAAAAAAGCATCCTACCCAAGAACCCTCTAAGAAAGCTTTCGCTATCATCTTTTGGCGAGAATTGACGGAGCCAATCAACGAGAGTAAGTTCATTCCCCTCGAAAAATTCAGCATTATCCTTTGGAAAATAAGCCTGAGAAGTGGTAATACCCCATTTAAATGTCCCGCTATCAGCTTCCATTTCACCCATTAATATTTTAAATAAAGCTGTTCTTGCCAATTCGTCTTTACCAACAATGGCAATTTTATCTTCTTTATTCATGATAAAACTAATGTTATTGAGAACGGTCACTCCATCGATAACCTTCGTTAACCCTTCAACAACTAACAGATCATTTCCAATTTCACGATCCGGTGTAAAACCAACATATGGATACTTCCGGGATGATGGTCTAATATCATCTAGTGAAATCTTATCTAATAATTTTTTGCGGGAGGTTGCTTGCTTGGATTTTGATGCGTTTGCACTGAAACGAGCAATAAAAGCTTGAAGCTCTTTTATTTTTTCTTCCTTCTTTTTGTTTGTATCTTGCGTCATCTTAAGTGCTAACTGGCTAGATTCGTACCAGAAATCATAGTTACCGACGTAGATTTGGATTTTTCCAAAGTCCAAATCAGCAATGTGAGTACAAACCTTATTTAAGAAATGACGGTCATGGGAAACAACAATGACAGTATTTTCAAAGTTGATTAAAAATTCTTCTAACCATTGGATTGCTTTAATATCGAGATGGTTGGTAGGTTCGTCAAGAAGTAATACATCTGGCTTACCAAATAGTGCTTGAGCAAGCAGGACCTTGACCTTTTCTCCACCGGTTAATTCTGCCATTTTTTTTGAGTGAACATCTTCTGAAATTCCTAATCCTTTAAGTAAAATAGCCGCTTCAGATTCTGCTTCCCAACCGTTTAATTCAGCGAATTCACCCTCAAGCTCAGCCGCACGCATACCATCTTCATCTGTAAAATCAGCCTTCATATATATTGCATCTTTTTCTTGCATGATTTCATACAGACGTGTATGCCCCATAATTACCACTTTGAGAACTTCATAGTCCTCATATTCAAAATGGTTTTGTTTTAATACTGCTAGTCGTTCACCAGGGCCTAAGGACACCGTCCCTGACTGAGCTTCAAGTTCTCCTGCTAATATCTTAATAAAAGTTGATTTTCCTGCCCCGTTTGCACCGATTAAACCGTAGCAATTACCAGGAGCAAATTTTATATTAACATCCTCGAATAACTTCCGGTCACCGTATCGTAAACTAACATTGCTAACTGTAATCATTTTTAGTATCCTCCAAAAAACATAATCTTAAAAATTATACCATTAAAAAGGGCACAGGGCGAATCCTTTGATACAATGGATGATTCTAACAATAATTGATGGGGAATATAATTACTAAACTGCTTTCTTTTTTTCAAATTTATTGATCATTAAAGTGAAAAGGCAGAAATTTTAGATAGGCAAAAAATTAAGTTAATTTTTTGAGATTTTTAATTTATTCTCTCCATTTTGGTGTACAATAATAGTGAATCGGGTTGAATAAAGGGGTTTTTAAGATGGCTAAAAAGCATATAGTTGACTTCGTCAACAAATTGAAGGAATCGGGGATTAACGTAAGCTTTACCAAGCCTAGATCTCAGTTTCTCTTAACGTTAGTACAGCCCAAACACTCTGCAACTATAATCATAAAATCCTAAAAAAGAAGCAGTGAATATTTATATTCACTGCTTCTTTTTATGTGCATTTCAGGACCATATCAATGTGCTAGGATAAAATCTTAAATTTGGTCCATTATTTTATTGAATACGTCCTTTTTATTAAAATCTTCGCCCATTGGGAATTTTTTAATAAATTGATTGTTTTCGTCAATTAAAAAGGTAAGGGATGTATGAATATAAAATCCATTGCCTGGATCTTTAAATTGAAATTTGAAAGGATCTGCTAGTTCTTTAATCTCTTTTAAATCCTGCTTAATATGATCTTGATCCCCGGTTAAAAAAATCCAGTTTCCATCATTTTTTATTTCAAAATTGTCCATGTACTTTGTCAGAACTTCAGGAGTGTCGTTATAAGGATCGATTGTAATCGTAATAAATTGAACTTTTTTCCCGAAGACCCCTGCATTTTCCAAATCTTTTTTTAGTAACACCATTTTTTGTGTGGTGGTCGGACATATATCCGGACAGTTTGTATAAATAAATTCTACGAGTTTAATTTTTTTATCAGCATCCCCAAATATGTATGGATTCCCATCTGATGTAACTAGCGATATGTCATCTGGTATTTTTGCGACGGCATCTCTAATTACCAAAAATAGAATTCCAGCAGTAATCCCAATAATAGTTAGAATTGTAGTAATAATATAAATTTTCTTCATGATTATCCCTCCCCATAATAAAGATAAGGAAAAATGTAGCAGAATCATATGGACATTGTGTGAACACTTTTAAATTTTTTTATGTTGTTTGATTTATAAATTAACAATGGTTAAATATTCAGAATTGGTTGAAAAAATAGTAAAATCATATATACTAATAGTAAAAACTGGCATAAAAAGTGGGGGAATTGGGAGTTTAGTTACAGATTAAGGGAAGGGGAATAATTTTGTTTATTGGAAAGTTTTTCATCATCTTGTTGCAGGTTTGCATGTTGATGGTCATGAATAAAATCGGATTCTTTATAGTCCATTTCACAAAAATACCGATACCTGGAAATGTGATGGGGATGTTGCTGCTTTTCCTTTTGTTATGGACAAAAGTGATTCGTTTAAACTGGATTGAGCAGGCATCTTCAATGTTAATAAAACATCTGTCATTCTTCTTTATTCCAATTTCAGTTGGTTTGATGACTCTAGGTACAGTTTTTATGAAGAGTGGCATTGCGATTATTTTAGTATTAATGATTAGTACAATTTTTGGAATCATCATTTCGGGATCTCTTTCTCAAGCTCTCGTATTGCGAAAGGAAGCGATACAGGGTGAATATCATCGTCACCAGTTATAGTATTATACTGACAGTTACTGTGTACTTTCTTGCCAGAAAGGTTTCAAAACGATATCCATCGCCATTCACGTCACCTGTATTTTTTAGCACGACCATAATCATTGTTGTTTTACTATTAAGTCATGTTCATTATAAGGAATACGTTGAGGCAAAGGATATCATGACCTATCTCCTTGGACCAGCAACGGTTGCACTAGCTGTGCCACTTTATCGAAATCGCACCTTATTGGCTTCCTATCTAGTCCCAGCTTTAGTGGGTTTAACCGTAGGAACAGGAGGTACAATATTATCCGCATTATATTTAGGGAAAATGTTTCACTTGGCTAAATGGGTGTTAACATCCATTAGCATAAAATCTGTCACAATTCCCGTTGCTACTGAAATATCAAAAATTATCGGTGGAGATACTATCCTAGTTGCTGGAATCGTAATGATTACCGGTATGAGTGGTGCCATGT
>CAURFY010000154.1:0-6132 GCA_963524115.1 uncultured Bacillus sp. | reverse complement strand
GCGGAAAACAAGCGCACTGGAACAGAAATCAACCACCAAGTTTAACAGAGCCTTTTTTCTAAAAACTCTAAAAAACGCCCTGTCAATTGACAGGGCGTTTTTCGATTAGCGTTAGCGTCCCAGGAGAGATTCGAACTCCCGACCCACGCCTTAGAAGGGCGTTGCTCTATCCAGCTGAGCTACTGGGACAATATTGTATTAAGGACATTTTTTATTATATTAGTTTAACAAGAAAATGTCAACATAAAATGAAATGTTTTTAGAGGAAAGAGCTATTTTCTTTCCTCTATATTATAGGTTAATTACTTCTTAATGGAAAGCGAAAATTTCCGTCTTAATTCAGGTATCTCACCCATTTGGAAATCATATACTCGTATATCGGCTAATTCCTCGATTACTTCAAGAAGACAATAGGTCCGTTCCTTCCTTCCCCGTGGTAGCCTTATACTACCCGGGTTGATAAATAGGATATCGTCCATTAGCTCCATTCCGAGCTGGTGCGAATGACCAAAACAAACAATATCCGCATTTAATTCCTCGGCACGATAGTAAAGATTCATCAAAGTAGACTTCACGGAAAAAAGATGACCATGTGTCACAAAAATTTTATGCCCAGGTATATCAACCTCTGCTTCCTTTGGAAATTCCTGACCATAGTCGCAATTTCCTTCCACCACCACAAATCCGGACATTTCTGGTTGATTCGCAGATAGTTCGGAATCGCCACAATGGATCATCAAATCTACCTCTGCCTGATGCTTCTTTTTTACCGTATCAAGCTCCTCGGTCCATCGATGACTGTCACTTAGGATTAATATTTTCGTCATTGGCTGGTTTCCTTTGCAAGGAAAACATCAATCAGCTCATCCAACTTTTTTAAAGCTTTTGCACGATGGCTAACTCGATTCTTTTCCTCGGCAGATAATTCAGCCATTGAACGGTTTTCTTCAATCGCAAAAAAGATCGGGTCATAACCGAAACCATTCGTCCCTCTGCGCTCATGCAATATTTTCCCCTCACACGTTCCGAAAAACGTAACCGTCTCCTGACCCGGTATTGCAACAGCTAATGCACAATAAAAACGGGCTGTTCGCGCCTGTTCAGGAATCTCTAATAATTCTCGAAGGACTTTATCAATATTGGCCTCATCATCTTTTTCTTCACCCGCATACCGCGCAGAATAAATCCCTGGTTTTCCTGCTAGAATATCGACAATTAATCCGGAATCATCAGCAATTGCCATCTTCCCTAATGCCCCAGAAATCGCCTCTGCCTTAAGGATTGCATTCTCCTCAAAAGTAGTTCCAGTTTCCTCAACATCTTTCAACTCTGGAAAATCAAGAAGTGTCAGCACTTTATATCCTCGTGGCGCAAACATCTGATCAAACTCTTTCGCTTTCCCCTTATTTTTTGTCGCAATAATAATCTCGTTCAATTTACATCTCCCCTGTGAAGTGAAATATTATAAATCCCAATTCGTATTTTTCATCTATTTTCGATACTTTTAACAATATTGTCTCCAAGTGCTTCCTTTTGGGCCTCGAATAGTTCAGTCACACCACTTTGAGCTACTTCTAATAACTCATGTAGTTGCGTATAAGTAAAGGTAGATTCTTCCCCTGTTCCTTGCAGTTCTACAAATTCGCCTTTCCCAGTCATGACGACGTTCATATCGACGTAAGCCTTTGAATCCTCTATGTAATTTAAATCTAAAATTACATTGCCGTCTGATAAAACACCTACACTCGTTGCAGCAAGGAAGTCTGTAATCGGAAATTTTGATATTCTTTTTTCCTGATATAATTTACTTACTGCTAAGGTCATGGCCACGAATGCCCCGGTAATTGAAGCTGTACGTGTTCCTCCATCTGCTTGAATCACATCGCAATCTATCCAGATTGTTTTCTCTGCTAAGGCTTCTAAATTAACGACCGCCCGTAAGGCACGACCAATTAAACGTTGGATTTCCATCGTTCTACCGGTTACTTTTCCTTTTGATGATTCTCGGATGTTCCGTTGCTCTGTAGCTCGAGGAAGCATGGAATATTCAGCCGTTATCCAGCCCTTTCCAGTCCCTCTCATAAAATGCGGTACGCGGTCTTCGACACTAGCATTACAAATTACCTTTGTATCACCAACTGAAATCAAAACCGAACCTTCTGGATGCTTTAAATAATTTGGCTCAATCACTACTTGCCTTAGTTGATTATTTTCCCGTCCATCAAAGCGCACTTTATTGCCTCCTTTTATTTCAAATATATTCCATTATATATTAAATTATCCTGGCATTCCCAATAAAGAAGAGGTGGCAAAAGTTGCCAACCTCTCTCATCTTTCATTATATATTATAACAAAAATTAATTTTTAAAAACTACCTGTATTAACTTTTTCAGGACGAGTAACCGGTGCTGAAAGTTTTTTACCTTGCTCATTAACTAACTCAGCCTTACCATTCACAAGAATGGAAACACTCTCAATCCCCTTTTGTTCAGTTAAAGAAAGAACAAGAGCATTTAATAAATGTTCAGAAACAATTTTTTCTTTGAAGCTTCCATAAATAGATTTATTAAAGTTTAAAATTACTTTGCCGTTTTCAATCTTTGGTTTATCGAGTAGTTTTACCCCAGAAACAAAGTCGGTTGCGAGACTAGAGGCATAATTTGGTCCATCCACCAATTCATTTATGGCAGCTTGGATATTATCCTTCACTTTGTTATCAACTCTGCGAGTAACAGGTACATAGTAATAGGCCCCTTCTTCTCCCCCGATATAATATACGGTGACAGCCTTTGTATTGGCAATATCGACAACATCCTTTGTATCAAGGTTGATTCCATCTTCTCTGCTCAGTCCGTTGTTGATTGGTGTCCCATTTACAGGCATTTTGGTTAATTCTTTTCCATTCATTTGAAGTTTAACTTTCTTTACTGAATCAAATTGAGTCAATGTCCAGGTGATTGACTGAAGAATTTTTAACTCTTCCTCTGGCTTATAATTTTTAAATTCCTTAGAAAAATCTACTGTCGCAACACCATCATTAATATCAACAGATGGTTGTGTATCTGCAGGAATCACAGCTTGAAATCCATTGGGTAGCATTTCAGAAACCGGACCGTCTTTAACTAAAAATTCAATTGCCTGCTTTCCAATCCCAGCCGTTTTTGGAAGTGCAAATGTTTGAGGAACAACATAGCCCTCTTTATCTACTAAGTAAAGTTCTGTCATCACTGTTTTATCTTCTACTTTCTTGTCAACAGTTGACTGTTTCTTTGTTGTACTTGCTTCTTTAGAACTTACCTTATCACTGCTTTCATAAGTTACGTTTTGGGGAGGATCGATTTTTTTTGTTGCCTCACCACCTAACATACCGCAGCCTGAAAAAAGTAAGGAGAATATCGAGACAGCGGAAAATAGAATAGCTTTTTTATTTAAAGACACATAAATCCCTCCTAAGACAGTTTGTACTACATGTATACGAGTTTTTTACATAATTAGACCGACTTAGAAAAAATTTAATATAAAAAAAGGTCTGAATCTAGGATTCAAACCTTTTGCCTAATTTAATAGTTTCCACTACTTCAATGGAAGTCTCAAGCCATTCCGAAGCGATTTTTGCAAAAATCGGGCCAGACCCTGTCGTATAAAACTCATGATGAGGCTCTACCTCATTATCATTCAACATCCTCTTGTATGATAGAATCGCGCTTACCTCTCGTGCAGTTTCTTCTCCGGAACTAATAACACTAACCCCATCCCCCATGATATTTTTAATAACCGGTTCTAACAGGGGATAATGAGTGCAACCTAAAATTAATGTATCTAATCCCTCATTTTTTAATGGGTGTAGAGACTCCGCGACGATTTTTTTTGCCACTGGACCAAAGTACTCACCACTTTCGACTAATGGCACAAATTTCGGGCAGGCCAGGCTCTTAACACTTATCATCTTATTAATCGATTTTAGCGCTTTTTCGTACGCATTGCTTTTCACTGTTCCCTCAGTCCCAATAACGCCAATTTTATGATTATGAGTATGTTTTAGCGCAGCTCTGGCACCAGGATTGATTACACCAATAACCGGTATCGAAAGCTCAGTCTGAATTTGCTCTAACACGACAGCTGTTGCAGTATTACACGCAATGACCAGCATCTTAATATTTTTTCTCAACAAAAAATGGGTCATTTGCCAAGTGAAGAGTTGAACTTCTTCACTTGACCTAGGCCCATAAGGACATCGCGCCGTGTCCCCTAAATATACTATTTCTTCATACGGGAGCTGTCTCATTACTTCTTTTGCAACGGTTAAGCCTCCGACTCCTGAATCAATAATGCCGATTGGTGTATTCAAATTTATCGCCTCATTCTTCACGCATACCTTGGTGTAATTTAATTAAACTGTTTTTCATTTGAAAAACCTCTTCATCTGAAAAATTCTTTAATACGTCTTTTAAATAATTTTGACGTTTTTTTATTACTTCATCAATAATCCTTGTTCCTTCTTCTAAAAGGTGAATTCTAACAACCCGCCGATCAGTTGAATCCTTCAATCTAACCACTAATTTATTTTTCTCCATGCGATCTACTAGGTCAGTGGTCGTGCTGCATGCTAAGAACATTTTGTTAGATAGTTCCCCGATTGTCATGTCTCCATCTTCAAAAAGCCATTGTAATGCAACAAATTGTGGAGGTGTAATCGTATAATTACTTAGGATTTCTCTTCCCTTTTGCTTAATTATTCCTGATATGTAGCGCAGATCTTTTTCGACCTCAGCGAAAATTTCCTGCTGATCCTTCTCATCTACTTTCATTTCATCCATCTCCCATTTGCTCTTTGACGATTCGGACTTTTTCTCTTATTTTCTACCTTTTACAAAAAAATTTCAAGCAACAATAATAGGCAAATGGAGAAATAACATCAGCCTATTGTCACTTGACAGATCATAAATATGTTAACCGGCCACCTAACTTTGCGGGTAGCCGGTCTTCATTAAAGTTCTAGCTCTCCCATACGAAGGAGCTCTACAACAGCTTGCGAGCGCCCCTTTACGCCAAGCTTTTGCATGGCATTCGAAATATGATTTCGAACTGTCTTTTCGCTTATGAATAATTCACCAGCAATTTCTTTTGTTGTCTTATCTTGGACTAACAGTTCGAATACTTCTCTTTCTCGTTTGGTGAGTAATGGCTTGTGAGTATATTCTTTCTCTTTCAAGTACTGTAACCCTCCTTGCCTTCGCCAGCTATGAACCGCGGGGTGGGTATATATTTAGTCACCATATCATATGTGAACAAAAGTTATCTAGTGACTACAATTCCTTGAAGGAGAAAGCTTTTTAAGAAAAACATCACAACTTTTAGCCCAAATTATTCTACTCATTTTAAAACCCTTTTCCAAAATCGGAAAAGGGCTTGTTTATATATATTAGATTTGATCGCTTCCAAAGAAATTACGGAATGATGCGAACGTTGTTTCACGATTCAATGATGCAATTGAAGTCGTTAATGGAATACCTTTTGGACAAGATTGAACACAGTTTTGCGAATTACCGCAATTTGTTAATCCACCTTCGCCCATAATAGCATCTAAACGTTCAGATCGATTCATTTCACCTGTTGGATGAGCATTGAACAAACGAACCTGTGAAAGCGGTGCTGGACCGATAAAGTTGGACTTACTATTCACATTTGGACACGCTTCTAGACATACACCACAAGTCATACATTTAGAGAGCTCATACGCCCATTGACGTTTCTTTTCGGGCATTCGAGGTCCAGGTCCTAAATCATACGTTCCATCAATCGGAATCCATGCCTTTACCTTTTTCAATGAATCAAACATCCGACTACGATCCACCTGTAAATCACGAACGATCGGGAATGTGCGCATTGGCTCTAATCTAACTGGTTGTTCCAGTTGATCAATTAGTGCAGTACATGACTGACGCGGTTTACCATTAATAACCATTGAACATGCACCACAAACTTCTTCTAAACAGTTCATGTCCCATGCAATTGGAGTTGTTTTTTCTCCTTTTACATTTGTCGGATTACGGCGAATTTCCATTAATGAGGAAATTACATTCATATTCGGACGGTAAGGAATGACAAATTCTTCCTGATAGGGGGCAGAAT
>CAURFY010000153.1:0-6134 GCA_963524115.1 uncultured Bacillus sp. | reverse complement strand
CCCCTTCAGGCTCGGGATGTCCTTTTTTACCAATATAAATAATCTGGTAACCTTCTTTCTCTTTTTCCAGGATCAAGTTGTGGGTTTTCGTCACATCAGGACAGGTAGCATCGATTGTAACCAATCCCTTTTGTTTAGCTAAGTCACGTACCTCTGGAGAAATCCCATGTGCAGTAAAAATAACCGTACCACCGTTAACCTTCTCGAGGATTTCAAGACGGTTTTTCCCGTCTAGGGTAATAATTCCTTCTTCCTCAAAGGCATCGGTAACATGTTTGTTGTGTACAATCATCCCCAGTATATAAATAGGTCTTGGTAAAGTTTTATCTAAAGCGGCATTTCGTGCAATGACCATTGCATCAACAACACCGTAACAATATCCACGTGGTGAAATTTTTATGACTTCCATGAATCTGTCTCCCCCTAATTCACATAAATACTCCTAATATATTATATAAGACTTCTCGATAGAATTCAAAAACGTGGATATATGTACAATCCTTATAAAAAATATTATTCAATCGGAAACAAAAAAGGCTGCTCATATATGCCAAGGGGCTATGGGCAGCTTAAATTAACCACTAATAAGGTCATGAGATCCATAATATAATTAAATATAAAGTCTAGGGATAGAGCTTCCCTTTTGAATCGGTTTATCCTCTGACTCGTCATCCCAATCATAATCATTCGAATGGTCTTTACTTTTTTTATTGGATATCAGTCCAGGTGACTTATCTGTGATTTTGACTCTATGTTGCCTAGCTTCCGTTTCGTTTGTTCTTCTTTTTCTGCTTCGATTTTCCTTGGTCTGTTCCACGTTTGTTGTACTAACGCTAAAATCTCCTTTTTCATTATCATTGGTTGTTAAAGGTTTATTTTTTCGAATCGACTGACGAGAATCTTCTTTAGTTGCTTTTACTTTGTTATTTTTCGCAGAACTTAATGGTGTATCTTCACCCTTTGATTCTGTAGATTGATCATCTTGATCTTCTGCATTTTCCACTGTTCCATCTTTTAATCCACGATATAACCTCCACATGGCAGGTAAATTTCGCATGAGTGGTCCGTATTGTGAAACCATCGGTCCGATTTGTTGAGCAGCCCTGAGTACTTGTTGAGTATTATTTAAAAACCCAGAAATTGCAGTTGGGTTGGTGAATGACTTTAAAAAGGAACCTCCAGGTGCTGCTCCCCCTCCGGCAATAGGGTTCATTCCAAGCAATCCCCCACCACTCGCCGTTTTTCCTTTACCTAATAGCTTTGAAAGAAACCCTCCACCTTGTCGGCCTTGGAACGACTGCATTTGCCCCATTCGACCCATTCGACCCATCTGGCCCATTTGCCCCATCCGGCCCATTTGATTCATTGGTCTGTTCATCATGGGATTATGAGGCGGGCGTTGAAATTGACCCATTTGACTAGGTGGGATACCCCAATTATATGGCATTTGTTGTCTTTGTGGCATGTCTCATCCCTCCTTTCACACACTCTTTCTCTATAGAGTATGCAGTGAACCTCTATCGGGTTAGGTAGAAAGCGTAAGCCGTGGCCGCCTATTGTTTGGTTCATATTTCAATAGTTGTTGAGGATACTAATAAGATAGGTGGAGATTTATCGCAAAATTTATTATAATAATATGATGGATGTTTTTAGAGAAAAATAAGGAGCAAAAAAAATGAATAATACGAAGTTTGGTCGATATGAATTTAAACCGTTCATAATAGATGCAATAAAAGAATTGGGGTTCCGAGAACCAACTGAAATCCAAGAACGAATCATACCATTAGTTTTAAAAGAAGAAAGCACAATTGGCCAATCGCAAACAGGGACAGGCAAAACGCATGCCTACATTTTACCTATCCTGCAAAAAATCGATTGGACTCGTCCTGAAGTACAAGCAGTTATTACCGCTCCGACGAGGGAACTTGCGGATCAGATATACAGAGAAATACTGAAAGTCACCTCCCATTGTCGCCCTGGAGAAGAAATTACCACCCGGTGCTATATGGGTGGGACGGATAAGAAGAGGACAATTGAAAAGTTAAAAACACAACCCCACATTGTGGTTGGTACGCCTGGAAGAATTAATGATCTTGTCAAAGAACTGGCATTGGTCGTATTCACAGCTGATACCCTCGTTGTGGATGAAGCAGATTTAATGTTGGATATGGGATTTTTAGAGGATGTTGACCAGGTAGCTGCTCGAATGGCGGAGAATCTGAAAATGTTCGTTTTCTCGGCTACTATTCCAGAAAAGCTTAAGCCATTTTTAAAGAAATACATGGAAAATCCTAAGTATATTCATATCGCTCCCAAGCATATTGCTGCAGAAAAGATTGAACACTTATTGCTTCCATCACGTCATCGCAATAAATTAACCTTAACTTTTGAGGCATTAAGGCTGTTAAACCCTTATTTGGCCATTGTATTTACCAATACGAAGAAAACTGCGGATGAAGTGGCAGATGCCCTCATCCAAAAAGGATTAAAGGTTGGACGAATCCATGGGGATTTATCTCCTCGTGAACGAAAACGGGTCATGAAGCAAGTGAAGGATTTAGAATTTCAATATATTGTGGCAACAGATCTTGCAGCTCGTGGTATCGACATTGATGGTATTAGTCATGTTATTAACTTTGAACTACCAACTGATTTGGACTTTTACGTTCACCGGGTTGGAAGAACCGCACGAGCTGGCAATTCAGGGGTGGCGCTCACTATTTATGACCTGTCTGATGAGGATGCATTGATCCGAATTGAAAAAATGGGTATTCAGTTCAAGCATGTTGATATCCAAAAAGGAGATTGGGCTGTAATAGGGGAGCGCAACAAGCGAAAAACTCGTCAAAAACAAAACGATGAGATTAAAGATAAAGCTAAGTCATTCGTCCGGAAACCAAATAAAGTCAAACCGGGCTATAAAAAGAAAATGCAGGCAGAAGTTGAAAAAGTCGAAAAACGCCAAAGACGGTTAAATCGCGGCAATAAATAACAATAGGTGAGAGGGGAGGACGATGTTCGTGTTGAAAATTGGATCACATGTTTCAATGAGTGGGAAGAATATGTTACTAGCAGCAAGTGAAGAAGCGGTTTCTTACGGGGCCAATACATTTATGGTTTATACAGGTGCTCCTCAAAACACTAGACGTAAAAAGATTGAAGACTTGAATATTGAGGCAGGTCAAAAGCATATGGAGCTAAATGGAATCGATGAAATCGTCGTCCATGCCCCATATATTATTAACATCGGCAACACCACTAACATAGCCACGTTTGAGCTCGGGGTTAATTTTTTAAGGACTGAAATAGAGCGCTCAGAAGCGATTGGGGCAAAACAAATTGTTCTTCATCCAGGAGCCCATGTTAGTGCAGGAACAGAGTTGGGTATAAAAAGAATTGTCGAAGGTCTTAATGAAGTAATAACAGGAAAAGAGAACATCCAAATTGCACTTGAAACAATGGCAGGAAAAGGTTCAGAATGTGGCAAAAACTTTGAGGAACTTGCGATGATTATCGACGGGGTAAACTTCAATGAAAAACTGTCGGTTTGCTTTGACACCTGTCACACACATGATGCTGGTTATGATATTGTCGAGGATTTTGACGGGGTGCTAGACCAGTTTGATAAAATTATTGGGGTTGACCGACTTAGAGTACTACACATTAATGATAGTAAAAATGAACGAGGTATGAGAAAAGACCGCCATGAAAATATCGGTTTTGGAAAAATTGGTTTTAAAACGCTCAACTATATTGTTCATCACCCGCAATTAATGAGTGTTCCAAAGATACTTGAGACTCCATATGTTGGAGAAGATAAAAACGATAAAAGACCACCTTATAAGTATGAAATTGCTATGCTACGTAATCAGGTTTTCAATGAAAATCTTCTGGACGAAATCATGCAAGGATAATTTATTAAACATCAAAACAAAAAGCTGTGTTGAATTCACACAGCTTTTTGTTTATCTTGTAAATGTAATAAATAGTTTATTAATTTCAATGGCTGTTTCAGGACCAGCGATTTTGGCGATGTCTTTAATCACTTGGGCACGTTCCGCATCTTGGAAGATATTAAGGGTGCTTCCCCTTAGGTATTTGGCGATTTTTTCTGCCTGACTTTTGGAAAGTTTGAGTTGGAATTGATTAGCATATTTTAATAATTCTTCAGCCGTAATGGATTTCAGCTTGTAATTAATAATGTTTTCGAAAATTTTCACTTCCATCACTCCTCATAAATAACTTATGAGGTAAAATTGATAATCGTGACTATTAATGTTGATAATTTTAATCCTAATACATTGGTAGGGGAGAACGGTTTACAAGCATTAAAAATTATTGTATACTACAACATGTTAAATCGGAATGATTCTGATATACAGGTGATAATATGAACCAAATAGAACCCATTATTCAAATACAGCATGTTTCATATCGCTACGAAAAAGAAAATGTTTTGGAAGACATTAATCTTTTGATTCATAAAGGAGATTTTCTAGGGATTGTTGGTCCGAATGGATCAGGTAAATCAACCCTTCTAAAGCTTATTTTGGGCTTAATCAAGCCACAGACCGGAAATATTCTCTTATTTGGACAAGAAATACAGCGGTTTCGAGCTTGGCAAAAAATCGGATATGTCTCGCAAAAGGCGAATGCCTTTAATACTGGATTTCCGGCAACGATATTTGAAGTTGTGGCTAGTGGATTAACAAAAAAATTAGGTTTATTTAGGTATTTAACTAAAGAGGACCGTGAAAAAGTCGTAAAAGCAATACAAATTGTAGGGATGGAATCCTTCATCAAGGGCAATATCGGGGAGTTATCAGGAGGACAACAACAGCGAGTTTTCATTGCAAGAGCACTAGTAAGTGAACCCGAACTCCTCATTCTTGATGAACCAACTGTTGGGGTTGATGCAAAAAATGTTTTTTCATTTTATCAACTTCTGGAGGATTTGAATAAACAACAAGGGATTACACTGCTACTGGTCACTCATGATATTGGTACAATTACAGATAAGGTAACACATGTTGCCTGTTTGAATAACAATCTCCATTTCCATGGGAAGACAAGAGAGTTTGAAGAACTTAAATTGGGAGATATGACAGAGTTTTATGGTCATGCTGTTCAGGTTCTTTCCCATCATCATATGGATATTGGGGGAACAAATGGATGATATCAGGTATATTGCATTATGAGTTTCTACAAAACGCATTTCTAACAGGAATCATTATTGGAATTATTGCGCCATTGCTTGGTGTTTTTATCGTGGTTAGGCGCCTTTCGCTCATTGCAGATGCCCTAAGTCATGTGACACTTGCAGGAATTGCTGCAAGCTTGCTGTTGCAAAAGCAATTTGCTATATTTGCAAATTTAAATCCATTATATTTGGGAATAGCCTTTTCGGTTACAGGTTCTATTTTTATCGAAAAATTAAGAAGTGTTTATAAACATTATCAGGAATTGGCCATTCCTATTATCCTTTCAGGGGGAATTGGCTTAGGCGTTATTTTTATATCATTAGCGGATGGGTTTACTACAGACCTATACAGTTATTTGTTTGGTAGTGTAAGTGCGGTAAGCCGTTCTGATTTATGGACCATTTTGATTATAAGTATTTTTGTTGTTATCATCGTCTTTTTACTTTATAAAGAGTTATTTTTGCTATCCTTTGATGAGGAATTTGCAAAAGCATCAGGAATTGCTGCAAAAAGTGTCCATTTTATTTTTATCGTAATGGTTGCACTTGTTATTGCCGCTTCGATGCGAATTGTAGGGATCTTGCTCGTGTCTTCATTAATGACATTGCCTGTTGCTGCAAGTATTCGAATCGCAAAAGGGTTTAAACAAACCATTCTTTTTTCAGTTATATTTGGTGAAATAGCAGTCCTCGGAGGTTTGTTTATTTCTTATTATTTAGATTTGGCCCCAGGTGGTACGATCGTTATGCTTGCCGTTCTGATTTTAATTGTTACTATTTTATTTAAGAAAATGCAAAATTCACGACCTGTTTGATCGAGTAAACTTCTTTAAAGTAAGAAGTTTTCTAAAAGATTGTTGTTTTTGAACGAGTTTTGAATTGATAGCGTTGAAAATGAAGCAGATTGGAGCGGAAGGTGCTTGACTCCTGCGGG
>CAURFY010000152.1:0-6141 GCA_963524115.1 uncultured Bacillus sp. | reverse complement strand
AATCCTGGTCCTCCTGTTGTGTTCGAACAGATGTTGGTATGAGCGAAAATGTTGGAAGCAATTTATCAAGAGTAAGGGGACTTCTATCTGGAGTCCCTTTAATTATGAAGATTAATTATTGACAATGGAAATGGGAGGTTATATATTTATAATGAAATGTGATATATTTCTAACTAAAAGTTATATAATTCTAATAAGGGGTGAGGATTATGAATTTGAAATTTGGAATATTTAAAGATGATGAACGCACTAAGAAAGTTAAAATATATGCGTCCGGTAAAGCATATTTTTATTCTTTATACATTTGGATCGCTCTATTAGCATTCCATAAATACCTTGAAAAAGATGATTTATTAATTCTTGGGTTATTCGGAATGGCGATTTCTCTCTATATATCTTGGTTACTTACGAGGAATAAGAAAGGCTTGGAATAATGAAGACCAGGATCAAAGAATATCGAGCCAAATATAATTTAACTCAAGCTGAACTAGCAGATAAAGTTGGAGCCAGAAGAGAAACGATTAGTTTTTTGGAAAAAGGCGAATATAATCCGTCATTAAAACTTGCAGTAAAGATTGCCCAGCAATTTCAAGTTAGTGTTGAAGAATTATTTACTTTTGAGGAAAGTGAGCTTAAATAGGATCCCATTCAGATTTGAAAATGGTTTCTAAAAGGTAAAAAATCCCCACCTTTGGTGAGGATTTTTATGGTTAACGATGTTCCAGTAAAAAGTCACGCCCGTACGGTCCGTGGTCATTAACTGCTGGATTTTCAATTTGTACTGTTGAATGTTGGATTCCATACTTTTCCTTTAATAGTTTGTTAATGGCCGTAATCGCACACAAATGTTGACTTTGTTCGCGAATGAATACATGTGCAGTCAAGGAGTAGTGGTCTGTTGTAACCGCCCATAAATGCATTTCGTGAACGTCTTCCACACCTTCAACAGTGCTAATATCCTTACGAATCAATTCAAGATCAAATTTTTCTGGTACGGATTCCATCAAAAGATCGTATGATTCTCTAATAATCTTCGCACCACCAATTAAAATAACGGCTCCAATGAGCATACTAATTAATGGGTCAAGAATTGAAAGACCTGTAAAATGAATTAAAACAGCGGAAATGATAACACCGACAGAGTTTAGTAAGTCCCCAATAAAGTGCCAGAGTGCACTTTTGATATTCAGATTTTCCTCGGCCTTCGTGCTGCGAACTAAAACGATAGTAAGAACAATGTTTACAACCAAGCCAATTGAGGCAACGGTTAACATTAATTGAAGGTCAATTTCTGTTGGGTTTACAATACGTTTTATGCCCTCAATAAAAATCCCTATAGCGATGACTGCCAGTGCAAGTCCGTTAATAAACGATGCCAATATCTCAAACCGAAGGAAGCCGAAAGTATATTTCTTATTGGGTTTCCAGGTTGCCATGTAAATAGCTGTCATACTCAACCCTAAAGATAACACATCGGACATCATATGAGCTGAATCGGATAAAAGAGCCAGGGAATGCGATAACAAACCACCAACAACCTCAACAAGAGTAAAAAACAGCGTCAGAATGAGTGTGATCCACAGTGTTTTCTTGGATGTATTCTGCGATTTCACGTGATTTAAATGGTGGTAATCATAATTCTTCAAAATATTCCCTCCGCATTTGGAATTATTACAAAATTGATAATACTCCAGAACTGGACAAACGTCAAATTTAAATGAGAATATTATGTTTTAATTGAGAATGATAATCAGACCAGCACTCGAATAAATATAGAAAAACAAATAATTAACTAATTAATAATGATAACTATTATTAAGTGAATATAATTTTACGGAAAATTAAAATGGTTTAGCACCCGCAATGTTCGAAGCGTGTTCCATCTACTTGGTTCACCCGTTTTCTCCATTTCGAAAAAAACCTGACCTGGATGCTTTCCTTGAATCACGCTTCTTATTTTGGGGTACCTGAACTTGAGTTAACATCCATTGTCGACTTTATTCTATCCCAAAGGGGCGGTCCATAGTTCATTACATTCCTTTTGATCATCCAAAGCAAATACATCCCCGTATAAAAGCCAGTTTATTACTCGGGACTCTTGTTCCATCATGTAAACTCTTATCTTTATATTTTTGTCTTTTATTTTACTTGAAAATTATTTTTAATGTTAAAAAAATCCTACTCACTTTGTTTTTTCTATCCAAAATCAACGCTTCTGTTATATGTAGTTGAAGGAAATTTATATTAAAATAGCGAAGATTGATAATAATAAACCAAAGATAAGTAATCTAAAGTAGCTTGGTTCTGACGTTAAATATTATGATTATATGTACTTAACGAAAAAGGGGGTGAACAGTTTGTTTAGAAGATTCACGCCAAAAATTGAAGGAATAAATGCCGTGTCAGAGTTAAAACAAATTCAGGTTGGTGGAGTAGAACAATGGCTTTTAATTAGAGGAGAAAACAAAAATAATCCATTATTGTTAATGGTACACGGAGGTCCCGGAGCTGCACAGATTGGCTTTAATCGAGATTACCAACAAGAACTAGAAAAACATTTTATTGTTGTGAACTGGGATCAAAGGGGTGCAGGTTTATCGTATTCCAAAAAAATTCCAATTGAGACGATGAATATCGAACAATTTTTATATGATGTCATTGAAGTAACGGTCTATTTAAAAAAATCTTTTCAAAAAGAAAGGATTTTCTTATTAGGACATTCTTGGGGAAGCCTGTTAGGCATACTAGCTATAAACAAAAAACCTGAACATTTTATCCACTATTTTGGTGTATCTCAATTAGTGAGTATGAGTAAGGCCGAGCAATTATCTTATGAATTAACTTTGCAAAGGGCAAGAGAATTAAACAATCAAAAAGCAATAAAAGAACTAAATGAAATTGGAAAACCACCATGGACCACTTTTAAACATGATCGTTTACATCAGAAATACCTTGAATTATTTGGGGGAGGAGTCTCACGGAATGGAAAATTGTTATATGAATTTTTAATTAAACTGTTTAGGGGCCAAGAATATACTATATTTGATATTGTAAACCATTTAAGGGGTCATCTTTTTAGTACGAAAGCCATGAGTGAGGAGCTGAGATCATTGGAGTTGGAAAATTTAATTCAAAAAGTAGAAGTTCCTGTTTCGTTCTTAATGGGGAAATATGACTTAACCGTTCCACACTCACCAACACAAGATTTTTACAACCAACTTCAAGCACCAAGTAAAGAATGGCTTTCCTTCGATAAGTCTGCTCATTCACCTAATTATGAAGAAGTGGACAAATTCACTAAGATTGTTTTGGATAGAATGAGTCAATATGAATAACCCCGTGCCAATTTAAACAGCAAAATGGAGAAGTTGTTGGGTACCAATCATATTGTCTAATTGCAAGTCATATCCATTTAGCAATATTGGTTCCTGTATAATTTATGGAATAAGAGAATATAGGGTATCGCGAATGAAGAGAGGTGCTGGTCTATGATTATAAGGAATAATTTTTTTAACTTTGTTAGCTTATTTTCCACTAAATCAATCCCTATTTTACATCCACCTCACTGTTTAATCCTCGAAAATATAAAGGGTTCAAAATAACCATTCAATACAAACATTTCTATAAATATCGTTTTATCATAAGTGTTTACTTATGATTGATATAACAAAGACTGATTTGACTTATCGGAATAGTATATCTAAGATGAAATTATTCAATCTTTTCACTAATAAAGTGATAAACGATAATTGTGTAAACAGACATGATAAATTGGGAAATACGCACGATAAAATAATATTTTTTTGTGGGGTGGAAATCGTTGCAACTTCAAGTAATAAACAGTCCTTTTAATCAGGAACAGGCAGACCTGCTTAACCGTCTTCTGTCGACTTTAACAGAAACACAAACAATTTGGCTAAGTGGTTATCTTGCTGGCTCCCAATATGCCATTCCAGTAACACAGGTGGCCCATGTGGAACAAACTACCAGCGATGAAAAAGTTGAGGCAATTTCAAAAGAAGTGACCATTTTGTTCGGTTCACAATCTGGTAATGCACATAGGCTTGCTGAGTCTGCCGGAAAAGCTTTTTCAGGACGTGGTTTTCATGTAACACTCTCCTCAATGAGTGATTTTAAGACGAACAATATAAAGAAGGTTCAAAACCTTTTCATAATCGTGAGTACACATGGTGAAGGCGATCCCCCAGATAACGCGATTTCGTTTTATGAGTTTCTTCTGGGAAGACGTGCTCCAAAACTTGATCATCTGAACTATTCTGTTTTAGCGCTGGGCGATAGTTCATACGAGCTTTTTTGTCATACTGGAAAAGAGTTTGATATACGGTTAGAAGAACTCGGAGGATATAGGCTATTTCCGCGGGTTGATTGTGACTTAGATTATGATAAACCAGCGGCTGAATGGATCGATGGAGTACTTGGTAGCTTAAGTGAAGCAGAGATTGAGAGTAGTGCACTTACTTTGACATCAGCTAAATCTCTATTTGCTGATTCGCCGTATTCTAGAACAAATCCATTTAAAGCTGAAGTGCTAGAAAATATAAATTTGAATGGGCGTGGATCGAATAAAGAAACCCGACATCTTGAGATATCCCTTGAAGGATCAGGTTTTACATTTGAACCAGGGGATAGCCTTGGAATTTTCCCCGAAAACGATCCGGAGCTTGTAAAATTGCTAATTGAGGTAATGAAATGGAATCCCGATGAAATGGTGATGGTCAATAAACAGAAAGATGTCCTTTCGCTTAAAGAAGCACTAACTTCTTTCTTCGAAATCACCGTCCTTACCAAGCCACTTTTAGAGAAGGCAGCTGAACTGTCAACAAATAAGGATTTAAGGGAACTTTTGTCAACGGATAATGAAGAAAAATTTAAATCTTATATTAACGGTCGCGATTTGCTTGATTTGGTTCGTGACTTTGGACCTTGGAATGGATCGTCGCAAGAGTTTGTCGCGATTTTGCGAAAAATCCCTCCCCGCCTTTATTCGATTGCCAGTAGTTTCTCCGCAAATCCAGATGAGGTACATTTGACAATTGGGACTGTGCGCTATGAAACGCACGGCCGTGAACGAAATGGTGTCTGTTCTGTTTTAACAGCAGAACGACTCCATCCAGGGGATACACTACCAATTTATATTCAGCGTAACCAGAACTTTAAGCTTCCAAAGAGCCCAGATACGCCGATTATTATGATTGGACCGGGAACAGGTGTTGCTCCGTTCCGCTCTTTTATGCAGGAACGCGAAGAACAAAGAGCGAAGGGCAAATCATGGCTGTTCTTCGGCGACCAGCATTTCGTCACGGATTTTCTTTACCAAACAGAGTGGCAAAAGTGGGTGAGAGAAGGGGTGCTGACAAAAATGGCTGTTGCTTTTTCGCGTGATACGAATGAAAAAGTTTATGTGCAGCATCGTTTGCTAGAGCATAGCAAAGAATTGTTCGACTGGCTTCAAGCAGGTGCTGTTGTTTACATTTGTGGTGACAAGAAACACATGGCTCATGACGTTCACCACAGTTTTCTTGAAATTATTGAAAAAGAAGGCAATATGAGCCCGAAGAAAGCAGAAGCCTACCTAACCGACATGCAGCAGCAAAAACGATATCAACGGGATGTATATTGATCAGTTTTGCTTGTTTGTGAAAATTGCTGATATATTTTGGAATGAAAGGAGTTTTTCGCCATGGTGAACCCAATATTAAAAGCACCTGACGGCCCACCAAGTGATGTTGAGGGTATCAAAGAAAGAAGTAACTTTTTGCGCGGAACCCTTAAGGAAGTAATGCTCGATCGTCTTAGTGCTGGCATTCCTGAAGATGACAATCGCTTGATGAAACATCACGGTAGCTACCTGCAGGATGATCGCGACCTCCGCAATGAGCGGCAAAAGCAAAAACTAGAACCGGCGTATCAATTCATGTTGCGTGTTCGACTCCCAGGTGGAGTAGCAACACCTAACCAATGGCTTGTTATGGATGACCTTGCCCAAAGAAATGGTAATGGGACCTTAAAACTGACAACTCGAATGACGTTTCAAATGCATGGTATTTTAAAATGGAATATGAAAAATACCATTCAGGAAATCCATTCCTCACTAATGGATACAATTGCAGCGTGTGGTGA
>CAURFY010000151.1:0-6142 GCA_963524115.1 uncultured Bacillus sp. | reverse complement strand
ACGCACGTGTTTCTGATATCGCGGAAGCGCTTTCTGTCCATCCCTCATCTGTAACAAAAATGGTACAGAAGCTTGATAAAGATGACTATTTAGTGTATGAAAAATATAGAGGTTTAGTATTGACTATTAAAGGGAAAAAGACCGGAAAGCGCCTTTTATATCGTCATGAGTTGCTTGAGCAATTTTTGAGAAGCATCGGCGTAAAAGAAGAAAATATATATCATGACGTTGAAGGAATTGAACATCATCTTAGTTGGGATGCAATTGACCGAATCGGCGATTTAGTACAATTTTTTGAAGAAGACGAAAAACGTTCCGAAGATCTACAAATAATCCAAAAACAAACCGAGTCCGAACACTAAGATGAAAATTAATCGGTACAAAAAAATGCTCAGAGAATTTTATTTTCTGAGCGTTACTTTTTATTAAATTACTGTTTTGTACTCGAAAACCATACAAGTTAGCAAATTCGGTGCAGTTTTTTAAATCTAAATTTCTGGATATTTTTCAAAGGTGTAATTATTTGTTGGCGTTAAAATAATTCCCCCAGTAGCCGTTTTAATTAAATTAACCCCGTTTAATATACCTTCCTCAACCTCTTGTAACGCCTTTCGGTAAGAAATGATTCTCCCTTCAGAGGTCTGGAAACTCAAGATTTCCCCAACATGATTACGATGGACCGCAACTAACCTTTCTCCTGCCATTAATCTCACTCCTTTCTAAGTAAGTGTTTCTCGTTTTGAAAAATAATAAACAAACAGGAAAAAATCTTAGTAGTATCGAAATAATAATTGAATAGTCAAAAAATTACAACGAATGGATATTATAGAAATGAGGGTTAATATGGTAGATTTTGATTGGGTCGAAGAGGCGGAGAAACAATGGGATGAAAGGGCTAGTTCTTGGAATTCAAAAAGTAGAGAAATGTGGGAATCTGGAAGCCGGAAAGAGGTTGTCTCGTTTTTTAAAAGTCATGTACCTGATGGTAAAAGTGTTTGCGATTTAGGTTGTGGTGATGGTTACGGCTCGTTTAAACTGGCAAGTTCAGGTTACCATGTAACTGGAATCGATGTTTCACACGAAATGATAGAAAGAGCTAAAAGCTTGGAGAAAGCCCCTTCATTGCAATTTGTTAAAGGAGATATAGCCAATGTAGCAGTCCCTGACAGCCACTTTGATGCGATCATTGCTATAAATTCAATTGAATGGACGGAAAATCCGTTATCTGTGTTATTAGAAACGAAAAGAATTGTAAAAAAAGAAGGATATGTTTGTTTTGGAATTTTAGGGCCAACAGCCATGCCACGGGTAAACAGCTATCGAAGGCTGTACGGGGAACAGGTAATTTGTAATACAATGATGCCGTGGGAATTTGAAAAATTAGCAAGTGAAATAGGCTTTTCAAAAGTTGCGGAATATGGAGTTTATAAACGAGGTGCTGATCAACCCCAATTGGGATCCCTATCTACTGATTTGAAACAAGCCCTTTCATTCATATGGGTGTTTATGTTTCAACTTAATAGTTAGGAGATAGTAAAAAAATAATGACCGGAAAGAGTTCCTCCGGTCATTAAAATTTCTTAATCCCACTCATAAGGTGTTTCTTGATAAACGTAGTAGTTTAGCCAATTTGAGAAAAATAGATGGGCGTGAGAGCGCCAAAGGTTGGCTGGCTCATTTTCTGGATTGTTATTCGGAAAATAGTTTTCTGGGATGTGAATGTCTAACCCTTTTTTCTTATCCCGTTCGTATTCTTCAGCAAGTGTGTCCACATCATATTCTAAATGCCCCGTAACCATGATTTGTTTTCCGTTTAAAGAAGAAATAATGAATGCTCCGGCTTCATCTGAAGCAGATAATAGTTTAAGATCACTACACTCACTAATGGCTTTCATCGATACATCGGTGTACCGAGAATGTGGTGCGAGGAAAACATCATCGAAGCCCCTTAATAGTTTGACAGTTTTGTCATACAATTTGTGATAGAAAAGACCGTAACATTTCTTAGGAAGCTCAAATTTACCGATTCCATAATGATAGTAAAGGGCAGCTTGTGCACCCCAACAAATATGGAGTGTAGACGTCACATTGGTCTTTGTCCAATCCATTATTTCCGTTAGCTCATTCCAGTAATCGACCTCTTCAAATTCGAACAGTTCTACAGGTGCTCCTGTAATAATCATTCCATCGTATTTTCGATGTTTTACCTCTGAAAAGGTTGAATAAAACTGTTCAAGATGATATTTGCTCGTGTTTTTTGATACATGAGTGGCAGTTTGTAGAAAAGTAACATTCACCTGTAAAGAAGTATTTCCTAACAAACGAAGTAATTGTGCTTCAGTTCGTTCTTTTTCCGGCATTAAATTTAAGATTAATATATTGAGTGGGCGAATATCTTGCTGCATGGCCCGTTCATCTTCCATAACAAATATATTTTCTGATTCGAGAATTTCTCTGGCAGGAAGTAGCTTTGGTATTCTAATTGGCAAATTATCAACTCCCAGTATGAATTTTCAGGTTATTTCTATTATATAGACAATGATCCTTTCTTTTCAATCATTTCATGTTAAAAGTAAAGCTGTAAAATTTTTTTCAATTAGATTGGTTCAATTAATGGTAAAATAAAATAATATTGCAAACATGATAACTACCTTGGGGGAATTTAGAATGACCACACATATAAGGTTTAAATCAGATATTGAAATTGCCCAAACTTCTCAAATGAAACCAATCGTTGAAATTGCTGCGCAACTTGGGCTTGGTGAGGATGATATTGAACTCTTTGGAAAATATAAGGCGAAACTCTCAAATCAAGCATTGAAAAAAATACATATGAAAAAAAATGGTAAAATAATCTTAGTCACCTCCATAAATCCCACACCAGCGGGTGAAGGGAAATCAACTGTTACCGTTGGTCTTGGTGATGCGCTCCATGCACTTGGAGAAAAAGTAGTCATTGCGATGCGCGAGCCCTCTCTTGGCCCAACAATGGGAATGAAAGGTGGCGCAACAGGTGGGGGTAACGCCCAAGTTCTTCCAATGGAAGATATTAATCTTCATTTTACAGGAGATATCCATGCGATTACTTCGGCAAATAATGCGCTTGCAGCCCTTATCGATAATCACCTACAGCAAGGAAATGAATTAAAAATTGATCAGCGAAGGATCGTTTGGAAACGGGCTTTAGACTTAAATGATCGTGCGCTTAGACATGTTTTAATTGGACTTGGAGGCCCCCTACAAGGCGTTCCCCGCGAAGATGGTTTCGATATAACGGTTGCTTCTGAGATAATGGCCGTTTTATGTTTAGCTAATGATCTTCATGATTTAAAGCAGCGTCTATCGAAAATGGTAGTGGCGTATAATGTTCAAAAACAACCAGTAACAGTTGGTGATTTAGGAGTTGCTGGCGTTTTAGCTCTTTTATTAAAAGATGCCATAAAACCAAACCTAGTCCAAACAATTGAACATACTCCTGCCCTGATTCATGGTGGGCCTTTTGCGAATATTGCTCACGGCTGTAATAGTATTATTGCAACGACTGCTGCAGCAAAGTTAGCAGACTATGTCATCACTGAAGCAGGTTTTGGAGCGGATCTGGGAGCTGAGAAATTTTTACATATTAAAACTAGATGTGCGGAATTTGAACCAGAGGCAGTAGTAATTGTTGCCACCATTCGTGCCTTGAAAATGCATGGGGGTCTGCAAAAGTCCGAACTTAACGAGGAAAATGTTGATGCATTAATAGCAGGTTTAGCAAACCTAAAGAAGCATGTTGAAACCATAACCAGCTTTGGGTTACCGTTTGTCGTAGCCATTAACCGGTTTGTTAATGATTCTGATGCAGAAATTAAAACTTTGTTATCCTATTGTGAACAACAAGACTTCCCAGTGGCCTTAACTGAAGTTTGGGAAAAAGGGGGAGAGGGCGGTATCGAACTTGCCCAAACTCTGTTAAAAGTTTTGGAAAAAAATGAATCCAGTTTTCAGCCATTATATCTTTTATCTGATCCAATCAATGTTAAAATCCGGACCATTGTTCAAAAGGTGTATGGAGGGAAAGATGTTGAGTTTTCTCCAAAAGCCCAAAACCAAATGAAAGAATTTGAGTCCTTTGGCTGGGGGGATTTGCCGGTTTGTATGGCTAAAACCCAATACTCACTATCTGATGACCCAAAAAGCCTTGGTCGACCAACGGACTTTATTATTCAGGTCCGCGAATTGAAACCCTCAATTGGAGCAGGCTTCATTGTTGCACTGACTGGTGATGTGATGACGATGCCCGGTCTGCCAAAAAAACCAGCTGCATTAAATATGGACATTGATGATAATGGAAATGCGGTTGGATTGTTCTAAAGATAGGAGGAATTAGGTGATGTTTGATCCGACTGCATTTGAAAATCTAAAGATAGTAATCGAAGGTGCGGTCTATGATCGGGATTTTAGTGGAGAAATCCTCGTAACAGATCGTAACGATATCATAAATCTGGCAAAACTTGAAAGAAGTTTTGAAATTTCCTTTGTTGATAAATTGAATCCCGGAAAAAAGATTACGGCAATCTGGGTTTTAGAAGCAAAACTTGATAATCTTGCAGCTGAATTACTCCCTGCTACTCTGTCAGAAAAATTAGCAGGTTGCCATGTAACAGTGAAATTTGAGCTGGAGCATCCGAACGAATTTTCCATCTTTAAAAATATAAAAAAGGCTTTAACTGAAATTTGGGGAGACAGCCGTAAAATTGATCAACTCATCCATATGTTGCCTTTTGAAAACCAAACAAAAATAAAAAACGTTGTCACGGTTAAGTTCAATCGCCTCATTTATGAAGATCAAATTGATGATCTTACCACAATGATTGATTTTATGATAAAGTCGTTAAGGGATTTGAGTAAAATAATTAAGTGAATATATGCTTATTTTCCTTAGCTAATAACAGAAGATAATAGGTAATCTTTTGCAAATGCAAAATTGGTTTGACCAAAGGACGATCAGTGCTCATTTTGGGCACTTTTTTTTCAAGGCTCTGTTAAACAATAATGTTGATTTCCGCGGGGCGGGCGGTGAGCCTCCTCGGCGTTCCGCCTGCGGGGTCTCACCTGTCCCGCTGCTCCCGCTGGAGTCAAGCACCTTCCACTCCAATCAACATTGTGTAAAAAATCAACATTGAGCTTTAACACTGCCTTTTTCAAAAATTCTGCACTTTACGTACTTCATGATAAAATAGTCTTCGAATGAAGGAAGGTGATTGTGATAGAAACTGAAATCATCAAAAGATCTGAGGAATTTGTGAAAAAATCTCTTGAACAAGATTGTACTGGTCACGACTGGTATCATATTGAACGTGTGCGGAAGAACGCTTTATATATTTGTGAGCAAGAAAAAGCCGGTGACCCGTTTGTGATTGAGATGGCGGCACTGCTCCATGATATTCCAGATGGGAAGCTCAATGAAAGCGAAGAAGCTGGATTTATAAAATTAGAGCGATTTTTTGCAGGATTGTCCCTAAATGGAAGTTTGAAAGCTGATATTATTGAAATTGTCTCATCTATTTCTTTTAAAGGTGGGGAAAAGGTGGAATTAACTTCTACTGAGGCAAAAATCGTTCAGGATGCAGATCGACTTGATGCGATTGGAGCTATAGGAATCGCCAGAACTTTTGCATATGGTGGGAGCAAGGGACAAGCGATTTATGATCCAATGATTGCAGTACGTTCCGAAATGACCGTTGATGAATACCGCAACGGAAAGTCTTCCTCAATCCACCACTTTTATGAAAAATTGCTCAAATTGAGAGATCTGCTCCATACAAATACAGCAAAAAAAATCGCAGAGAGACGACATCAGTTTATGGAAATCTATCTGCAGGAATTTTATAGTGAATGGGATGGTCAAGCATGAAAATGATTTCGATAGAAAATGTTACAAAAACATATGGGGAAAAGAAGTTGTTTGAAGACTTATCCTTTACCATTTCTGAAAAGGATCGTGTTGGATTAATTGGAGTAAATGGAACAGGGAAGTCTTCTCTATTAAAAATAGTCGCAGGGATCGATTTGGCTGATAGTGGGGAAATGAATAAACCAAAAGACTATCAGATTTCCTATTTATCTCAACAACCAGAATTAACTGGTGAGTTAACCG
>CAURFY010000150.1:0-6162 GCA_963524115.1 uncultured Bacillus sp. | reverse complement strand
GGTAGTCACGGTTCAACCTTTGGCGGGAACCCAGTGTCAATTGCCGCTGCAATTGCCACCATGGATACGATTTTTCAAGAGGAATTCTTAACGGAGGTTAATGAAAAGGGGCAATATTTACAAAATCAGTTAAAAGAAAAGCTTGGTAATTTGCCGATTGTGACTGACATTCGCGGACTTGGACTCATGATCGGGATTGAGTGCAACATTATTGTAGCTCCTTTGCTCGCAGAACTTCGAAACAATGGACTGATTGTATTACAAGCAGGTGAAAAAGTCATTCGTTTATTACCGCCACTAACAGTTACAGTCGCTGAAATGGACGAAGCCGTTAGTTGTTTAGCAACCTTTTTGAAAAAAATGACTGATAGTACCGTTAAAGCTTGAATTTGGTAAAAATCTACATTTTAGTAGTGTCGAAGTAAATTTGACGTTTTGGCCAATTTAAAATTTTTAGTTTATTCACAGCTTCGCCCCCTGCCACGCCGCCATTAGGCTGACAGTCGGCGAGTTTTCTTTAAAATTTAATGTATAAATATTAATTTTTATGATATATTTATACAAAAATCTTCGAGGTGTTCAAATGAGCGGTTTTTTAAAATTAGCAAGCGGGGAAGTTTTTGAGGGACATTGGATAACCGAAACTTCGTCTACTGAAATTAGTGGTGAAGTTGTTTTTTATACAGGAATGACTGGATTTCAAGAAGTGTTAACAGACCCTTCATATAAAGATCAAATTGTTGTTTTTACGTATCCTCTTATCGGCAACTATGGAATTAATGAAGCAGACTTTGAAAGTGAAAAACCTCATGTTGCAGGTGTTATCGTATACGAGGCAAATGACGATGTATTTCACTATCAAGCAAAGTTTACATTAAAGCAATATTTGGAAAAGTGGGATGTCCCATTAATAGATGATATTGACACAAGGGCACTTGTGAAAAACATTCGTGATAAAGGATCCATGCCGGCAATCCTTTCTAAACAACAGGTTATGGAAACAGAGTTCGGATTGCCTGCAACTAACAAGGTTCAGGAAGTATCAACTAAACAAATCAAAACACTTGGTAAAGGTAAACATCACATCGTTCTCGTTGATTTTGGATGTAAACAGTCCATTATTAAAGCATTATTAGCAAGGGATTGTCAAGTAACCGTGGTCCCATATAACACAACCTATAACAAAATATTATCTCTAAAACCTGATGGAGTTTTATTATCAAATGGACCTGGTGATCCTAAGGATTTAATTGATGAACTTGAAAAAATAAACAAACTTGTATCGGTTTTTCCAACATTAGGAATTTGTTTAGGGCACCAGTTATCGGCTTTAGCCTTAGGAGCAGACACAACTAAGCTTGCTTTTGGTCATCGTGGAGCTAATCACCCAGTTTGTGACCTAAATAATAATGAAGTGTTCATGTCCTCACAAAACCATAGTTATGTCGTTGATGAACAAAGTTTATTAGGGACTGGTCTATCTACCCGTTTTTATAATCTCCATGACCGCTCTATCGAAGGAATGGTACACGAAACCCTACCGCTTCAGACTGTTCAGTTTCACCCTGAAGCCAACCCGGGACCAAGTGACAGCGAATACATCTTTGATGAATTTATAGATATAGTGAAAGCAAATAACGGGAGAGTTGTGACCTATGCCTAAAGATAACAGCATTCAATCCATCCTAGTAATTGGTTCCGGCCCAATCGTTATCGGGCAGGCTGCAGAATTTGATTACGCAGGAACCCAAGCGTGCATGGCACTAAAAGAAGAAGGATATCGTGTAATCCTAGTAAATAATAATCCGGCAACAATCATGACAGACGAATTTTGTGCGGACTCCGTATATTTTGAACCGCTAACAGTAGAAAGTTTAGAAAAAATCATTGTTAAGGAACGTCCTGACGGAATGTTGGCTACAATCGGCGGCCAAGTTGGTTTGAATTTGGCATTTGCCCTCAGTGAAGCGGGGATTATCGAGAATTACGGAGTGAAGTTGCTCGGTACTTCAATTGATTCCATCAAAAAAGGTGAAGATCGTGAAGCGTTTCGTGGACTAATGAACGAATTAGGGGAACCTGTCCCAGATAGTACTATTGTGCATTGTCATGAAGAGGCTGTTTCGTTCGCCAAAGAAATTGGCTTTCCAATCATTATTCGTCCGGCATACACACTTGGTGGAACTGGTGGAGGAATTGCCAACAATCACGAGGAGCTTATCACCCTTGTTACAAGTGGTTTACAGGAAAGTGCGATTCACCAATGTTTGATTGAAAAGAGCATTGCTGGCTTTAAAGAGGTAGAATATGAAGTGATGAGAGATTCGATGAATACATGTATTACGGTATGTAATATGGAAAACATCGACCCGGTAGGAATTCACACCGGAGATTCGATTGTCGTGGCTCCATCTCAAACGTTAACAGATGATGAATATCAAATGCTTCGTTCAGCATCAATAAAAATCATTTCAGCTTTAAAAATCGTTGGTGGTTGTAATATCCAATTCGCCTTAGACCCAGATAGCAAACAGTATTATTTAATTGAGGTAAATCCTAGGGTAAGTCGTTCCTCAGCCCTTGCGTCGAAAGCAACTGGATATCCGATAGCCAGAATGGCGGCCAAATTAGCCGTTGGTTATTCTCTTTCAGAATTAATTAACCCAGTAACAGGTGAAACGTTTGCTAGCTTTGAACCTGCACTTGATTATGTGGTTGTTAAGTTTCCTAAATGGGCTTTCGATAAATTTCCACAGGTAGAACGTAAGCTTGGAACACAGATGAAAGCGACCGGAGAAGTAATGGGAATTGATCGAAATTTAGAACGAGCCTTGTTTAAAGCAATTCATTCGTTGGAAATCGATCATGATGATTTAGTCCTTCCAATATTAACTGAAAAATCACTAGAGGAACTTACCCAAATGGTTAAGGAGCAGACAGATGAGAGACTATTTATCATCTTTGAGTTGATACGCCGTGGATTAGATATATATGATTTGCATGCTGTGACGAAAATCGATTTGTTTTATTTGATTCGCTTTAAAAAGCTTATCGACATTGAAGGCGAAATCATCCATACAGACTCCCAGTCGATTACGAAGAAAGCATTGCAACTATATAAGAAAAAAGGCTTTAGTGATCACTACCTAGCAGAACAATGGGGTATAACCGAAGTTGAGGTTAGAAAATTAAGAAAAGAGGTGGGAGTTCTTCCTGCTTATAAAATGGTGGATACTTGTGCAGCTGAATTCCACTCTATTTCTAACTATTATTATTCAAGCTACAGTGGTGAGAACGAACAAAGCCCTTCAAACAAACAAAAGGTTCTCATCATTGGGAGTGGACCGATACGAATTGGGCAGGGAATTGAATTTGATTATTGTTCCGTTCATGGTGTGCTAGCATTAAAAGATGAAAATATCGAGACGATCATGATTAATAACAATCCTGAAACAGTGAGTACGGATTTTGCGACAGCTGATAAGCTTTATTTTGAACCATTAACGATTGAATCAATCATGAATGTAGTGGATGCAGAAGGAATTACTGATGTCATTGTTCAATTAGGTGGGCAAACATCTTTAAATTTAGCGAAGGAACTAGAGGAGTTTGGGGTTAACTTACTAGGAACAAGTTCAGAAATGATTGACTTCTTAGAGGATCGCGAGCGCTTTTATAGCCTCCTAGACGAATTAGAAATTCCTCGTGTTCGAGGCGACATTGCTAATAACGAAGTTGAATTGCTTGCAGCAGTTCAAAACCTTGGCTACCCAATCTTACTTAGACCTTCATATGTTATTGGTGGTAAAGGGATGGAAGTCATTAAAAATCAGCAAGAATTGCAAAATACTTTGGCTAATGGAAGTATAAGCTATCCGATTCTGGTCGACCAATACATTTACGCTTCTGAGGCAGAACTTGATTTGGCGGCGGATGGAGTGGATATATTCGTACCAACGATTGTTGAGCATATTGAAAAAACTGGAGTTCACTCTGGGGATAGCTTGGCGATTCTCCCGGCTCAAAGTTTTTCAACAGCAGTTGAAAAATTAATGATTACTTACGCTAGTAAAATGGTGAAAAAGCTTCAATACAAAGGATTAATGAATATCCAATTTATTGTCGATGGTGAAAATGTATTAGTATTAGAAGTGAATCAACGTGCAAGCAGGACGGTTCCGATTGTTAGCAAAGTGACGGGTCAACCTTTAGTACAAATTGCCACGAAAATATTGCTTGGGAAATTATTATTGTCCAATAATTTCGAACGGTATAAAACGGTGAAGTTGCCATTCACCTGTATTAAGTACCCCGTATTTTCAAATTATGCACTTAGAGGGTTGGATTCAAAGGTAGGACCGGAAATGAAATCTACTGGCGAAGGCATTAGTATTGCAGAGAACCTCGAAGAAGGGTTGGCAAAATGGCTTCATGTCAATGTAGGGAAGAAAATTCAAGGTGGAAAATTAATTTGTAGCAACTTGGATGATGTATCTGAATTACAAGCTCTTGCTGAAAAGGCAAATATCGATGTGGTTCAAACTGATATGTTGGAAGAAATGTTAGCTTATAAGGATATAGTTGCCTTCTACGACACCCAAAAACAAGCTATAGATATTTTGGCAAGACAACAAGCGACAAGAAACAGAATTCCAACATTCACTGAGAAAGAAACCATGAAGGCCTTTTTAACTGCTGTAGCTGTTGAGGACTGGAATGTTCAACCGATAGGCTATTGGCATCAAACTATTAATAAGGACGTGACCGTAGGATGATTCAAACGGATGTAATAAATAATAAGCTAAAAGGAAATGATTTTTTAACCTTAATGGATTTCCCAGCGGAGACCATTAAATTATTGGTGGATAAAGCAATTGAGCTAAAAAAGGAAAAGCTTGAGGGCTCGGATCATGGTAAGCCGTTGGCAGGGAAAATTTTAGGGATGATTTTTGAAAAGTCATCGACTAGAACGAGAGTTTCCTTTGAGGCAGGGATGCTTCAATTAGGCGGCCAAGCAATTGTAATGAATAGTAAGGACTTGCAGATTGGAAGAGGAGAGCCAATTTCCGATACAGCTAAAGTGTTATCACACTATTTGGATGCGATTATGATTCGTACTTTTTCCCATTCAATCATTGAGGAATTGGCTGAACATGCCTCTATACCGGTTATTAATGGTCTAACAGATCTATATCATCCTTGCCAGGCTTTGGCTGATTTGCAGACAGTTTACGAACAAAAAGGAAAGCTTGCAGGTCTTAAGTTAGCTTACATCGGGGATGGCAACAATATGGCACACTCATTAATGATTGCCTGTGCAAAAATGGGAATGGATATTTCCGTTGCTTCTCCGAAAGGTTACGAACCGGATGCTAAGGTAACTGCAGCGGTAAACCAATTTGCAGCTGAAAGTGGCGCGAAGGTTGTTATTACCACCGACCCAATTGCAGCAATCACTGATGCAGATGTAGTGTATTCCGATGTATGGACTAGCATGGGACAGGAAAAGGAAAATGAAATTAGACTAAAAGCATTTACTGGCTTCCAAGTAAATGATGCGTTGGTTCAAAACGCGAAATCGGACTATATTTTCTTGCATTGCTTACCAGCACACAGAGAAGAAGAAGTGTCCGCAAGCGTGATTGACGGACCTAACTCTGTAGTATTTGAGCAAGCAGGCAATAGACTACACGCTCAAAAAGCATTGTTATTAGAAATCTTAAAGAACTAGTAAGATAAGACGAGGCTAACTCCATAGTTGTGGAGTGGCCTCGTTTTTTTTATTTGGATGGTAGTTTGGAAATATAGTTGGGCGGATTGGCAAGCCTTTTTCGCGGATTGGAGCCCAAATTCGGCGGATTGGAAGGACTTTTTCGCGGATTGGAACGGGTTTCTAGCGGATTGGAGCCTAAATTTGGCGGATAGGAGTTTATTTCTCGAATAAAGGCCTAAATTTCGCGGAAAGAAACTCAAATCATTCGGATAGTCCATCATTTTTTGGATAAAAACAACAAGTAATGTTCATTTTAACTTTGGAGATAATAGTGAGTGAAACATTTTCAAGGAGGTTAGGAAGATGGGGCAAAATAGACAATTTAAGCCGGGGCAAAAAGCACCGAATAATGGGATTTATATCGAGATTGGTGATTCAGGTAGTACGGT
>CAURFY010000149.1:0-6199 GCA_963524115.1 uncultured Bacillus sp. | reverse complement strand
CTCTTGTTTTGTATTTTCCTTCCTTGACCTCAACCTCAATTTTACAGCCAACAGGACAGGCGTGACAGGTGTTATTGCTAACAAGCAAATGTTTGTTAAAATATTCCCCACTGTGTTTTTCAGCCTCATCCCAATGTGTTAATTGAGAATTTTTTGTTGGAAGAGCTCCAGCTTCATTAATTAAATTTGTTAAAACATTTGTACCATAGACTGATAATCCACCCTTATTCGGAGCAGTTAGTCCACCCTCAAGGAGTGCTTTTACGGCCTTTTTGTTTGCTTCTTTATATTCATCTTTGAGAGCTGGCTCATGCATATTGCCTTTTTGGGCAGCTTTAATGACAATTGCTTTTAAATTTTTATATCCTGCAACAGCACCTGTACCACCACGGCCTGCCGCACGATCATGTTCATTCATAAATCCTGAAAAAAGTACTTTATTTTCTCCAGCTTGACCAATCGTCATGACACTTAAGTCAGCTTCACCATATTTTTCTTTGAAAAAGGAAATCGTACCTCTTGTCCCTTTTCCCCATACTTCAGAGGCATCACGGATTTCTGCCTTACCATCTTCAATATAAAGATAAACAGGTTTTTCGCTTTTACCTTTAAAAATGATATTATCTACGCCAGCCCATTTTAATCGAGCTGCTGTCCAACCACCCATATGAGAATCTGTAACAGTACCAGTGAGTGGAGATTTTGTTACGACTGCAAGTCTTCCGCTCATTGAAGAACGAGATCCAGTAACAGGACCAGTCATAACACACAAAATGTTTTCTTCGGAAAAAGGTTCTACCTCAGGTCCATTATCTAGGACATACTTCACTCCCAGACCACGGCCACCGATGTATTTTCTGGCAAGATCTTCGTTGATTTCTCTGTAAGAAACAGTAGAACTTGTTAAATCAACAATTACTTCGTTGTTTTTAAAGCCGCCAAGATTCATCGTTTAACAACACCTCTTTCAATTCTATGGTAAAAAAAATACTTACCTTATAATAAATTAGATACTGAATAAAAGAATTCCTCTTAATATTTAGCGTTTCCGAAATTATTAGTAATTTTTTTTTCGGAAATAAATTATAATCATATAGAAAAGAGGGATGTCTATGTCTGAATTGGAAAGATATTCTAGGCAAATGCTTTTTAAACCAATTGGGAAAAACGGACAGGCGAAATTAATAAAAAGTCGAGCGGTTATTGTTGGAATGGGAGCTCTTGGTACTGTAATTGCCAATCATCTTGTTCGCTCAGGGGTAGGATTTGTGAGAATTATTGACCGTGACATCGTTGAACTATCAAATTTGCAACGCCAATCTCTTTATACTGAAATAGATTCTGAGGGAAAGCTTCCAAAGGTGGTTGCTGCAGAGAAAAGGTTAAAGGAAATTAACTCAACGGTAAAGGTTGAGTCGATTCTTTCTGATTTAAATCTTGATAATGCGGAAGAATTATTGGGTGGATTTGATGTAATTGTCGATGGATCGGATAATTTTATGACGCGTTATTTAATTAATGATGTATCGGTGAAACTGGGAATTCCATGGGTATACGGAGGTGCAGTCAGCTCAAGGGGGATGTTTGCCACCATAATTCCGGGAAAGACGCCCTGCTATCGCTGTCTTTTTCCAGACATTCCTGCTGGGCTGGGTGAAACCTGTGACACGATTGGGGTTCTTTCGCCGATCACAGATATAATTGGATCGTTTGAAGCAATGGAAGCATTGAAATTGTTAGTGGGTGTTGATACGAATCCAAATTTGGAGCAACTTGATATATGGTATAACTCATCCCTGCAAATGGACATCTCTGCTGGGCGTAATCCGAAGTGCCCAACATGTGTTGAGCACAAATATGATTTTCTAGACAGATCCTCAAATCAGCAAATTGCCTATACCAGCTTGTGTGGTCGTGATACGGTACAAATTAATCCGAAAAATAAGCAGGAGATTGATTTTATTAAAACGGCAGAACGTTTGAAATCAAGTGGGAAAGTCGAAATGAACCCATACATGCTCCGTTTTTCTCCAAACGATGAGATTACGATTGTTTTTTTCAAAGATGGCAGGGTTCTCATTCATGGATTAAATGATCTAGTCAAGGCAAAAACTTATTATTCAAAGTATATCGGTACTTGAAAAACTTAAATATGAAAAGGGAATCGACGTTTTAGTCTGATTCCCTTTTCTCATTTTGAGGTATATGAAAAAGGAACCAGAGGCCCTTTTTGAGGCTTAAACCTACTGTGCAAGACTTCTTTTAAAAAAATGATCCTTATATTTTCCAGGAGTATAGTAGGCAAACTTTTTAAAGCCTTTAATAAAATGTGCCTGATCAAAATAACCGTAATCGTAAATAAGATCTAATAAGTCCTGGTCATCTTCAAATAAAAGTTTATGTAAACAGTTTTGAAATTTAACTATTTGACAAAATTGTTTTGGAGAAAACCCGATATATTCTTCGAATTTTCCACGAATATACCGGTCAGAGTAGCCTACTTTCTTCGATAAATCACTGATATTCAAAAGGCCGCTTGATTCGGTAATATTTTTGATGGCAGAGGCTACTATTTCATAATCCTGGTTTGTATTTGGTTCAAGCCTCAATAGATATCTTTGAAATAGCTTAATCCTTTCCTCAAAAGAAGAGGCGTAGCACATTTTTTCAATAACTGCTGCATCTATTGACGTAACATCAAGAAGCGGTATTTGACGGTCCAGCATCTCCTTCATGGGATATTTCAGTTTAATCAGCCCTTGTTCCGGAAAAAATCTTACCCCAAAATATTCACAGTTTTTTTGAAAATTGTGCTGTACTCGCCTCTGCAGGGGGCTGGTCCATAGAATGGCATGTGGTGTTTGTTTGCGACAGCGAAATAATATATCAAAACAACCATCAGGAATTAAGGACAGAGTGTCTTCAGAATTTAATGTAGTTGTAAATTGGTAGAACAAGGCAATGTGACTTCCGTAAAAGGAGTCAACTGGTTTGATCTCCTGATAAGATTTTGTATTAAGTTGAATTTCTGGCTGAGATGGAAAGTAGTATTTTTCTATTAAGGTAGTCATGTTATGCCTCCTAACAATTCACTGTAACAATGTTCACGCGTTTGTCATGAATACCTCCTTATTATTCTTGATTAGATGGAGCAAATCCACGACCTTGTAAGATAATCTAACAAACAATTTACTGAATTAAGTGAATTTTAGGATAATATTCCGTTTTTTACAATAAATAACCTCGGGAACTGATTAACCTAAATATAGAAATCGAAAACGAATCAATCGTTTTTACAAGGAGGAAGCAAAATTGCAAACTAATCAATTACAAAAACAACAGGTACTTCACCCATTAGAGCCACTAACAGCAGGAGAAATTTCGAAAGCTGTAGACTTAATTAAGGAACAAAAGAACTTAACCCAATCGGTCCGGTTCGCTCAGGTAGTGTTACAAGAACCAGCAAAAGAGGTTGTTTTAAACTTTAAAGAAGGTCAACCAATCAGCCGTGCAGCATTCATCATTCTTTTAGACAATGAAACTGAAAAAACGTACGAAGCGGTTGTTTCGATTACGGATGAAAAAATAGTTTCATATGAATACATTCCAGATGTTCAACCTGGATTTTTGTTGGATGAATTTGAAGAGTGTGAGCGGGTTGTTAAAGATCATCCAGACTATCAAGCAGCACTAAGAAAAAGAGGCGTAACAGACCCAGAACTCGTTATGATTGACCCTTGGTCTGCCGGATATTTCGGGGTTGAAGAGGATGAAGGGAAAAGAGTAGCACGTGCGTTAGCATGGGTCAGAAAGTCACCAGAAGATAATGGATATGCCTATCCACTTTCTGGATTATATGCGGTGGTTGATTTGAATAAAATGGAAGTCATGCGAATTGAAGATTACGGAGTTAAATCACTTCCACCAACAGATGCGAATTACGCTCCAGAAACATCTGATTCAATCAAGCTACGTAAAGACCTAAAAACGTTGGAAATTGTTCAGCCTGATGGCGCGAGTTTTCAAGTGGAAGGCCACCGCATCAAATGGCAAAAGTGGGATTTTAGGTTTAGCTTTACGCCAAGAGAAGGACTTGTTCTTCATACAATTGGCTATGAAGAAAAGGGGAAAACACGCCCCGTTCTATACCGGGCATCACTAGCTGAAATGGTGGTTCCATATGGTGATACTTCGCCAATCCATAATCGTCAAAATGCCTTTGATGCCGGGGAATACGGGATGGGACAATTAGCCAACTCCTTAACGTTAGGCTGTGACTGTTTAGGGGAAATTCGCTACTTCGATGCTGTCATGTCCGATAGTAGGGGGAATGTCAGAACGATTCCGAATACGATTTGTTTACATGAAGAGGATTATGGAATTGCCTGGAAGCACACAGATTGGAGAACCGAGCAAGTAGAAGTTCGTCGTTCACGTCGCCTTGTCATTTCCTTTTTCTCAACGGTTGCCAACTACGATTACGGTTTCTTTTGGTCATTTTATCAGGACGGAACAATGGAATGCGAAGTGAAGTTAACGGGTATGTTGAACACCGGGGCTCTTGATGAAGGAGAAGTTCCAAAACACGGGACGATCATTGCTCCACAGCTGAATGCCCCATATCATCAACATTTCTTTAACTTCCGACTTGATACCCAACTAGATGGAATGAACAATTCAGTGGTCGAGGTGAACACTGTAGCATCAAAAGTCGGTCCGGAAAATCCAAATAATAATGGTTATTATATTGAAGCAAAAACGTTCAAAACAGAACTGGAAGCTATTCGTCAAATGGATCTTGCTTCACAGCGGACTTGGAAAATCATTAATCCTGAATCCAAGAATTTTGTTGGTCAGCCTGTTGGTTATAAAATCATGCCTGGTGAAAACTGCCTCCCGTTTGCCAACGATAATTCTAGTTTAATTAAGCGCGCTGGCTTTATAAAAAACCATCTCCATGTAACAAAGTATGACCCTAACGAGTTGTATGCATCTGGTAAGTATCCAAACCAACACAAGGGCGGAGATGGTATTACTAGATACGCAGAAGCGAATCGTAATATTGAAAATGAAGATATTGTGGTTTGGTATACAATGGGGCACCACCATATTACCCGTACTGAAGACTGGCCAGTGATGCCAACGGCTTATATCAATTTCCAATTAAAGCCAGTGGGGTTCTTTGACCGGAATCCGGCATTGGATCTACCAAGGCCAATTGCGAAAAAAGGGTCAAGCTGCCACCACTAATAGATAGGGGGAGATTTCAAATCTCCCCCAACTATGAAAATCAAAATTAACTTCGAGGAATAATGACAGATGCGCGAGCTTTACGAAATGAGGTGAAATGAAAATGCTGATCAGTTCTGTTTTAGTTGCACTCTATTTGCTGGTTTATATTCGAAATGGATATCTGCAAAAGGAAAACGTCAATCCAATGACGGGGAAAATGATTTCGATGGGATTAGGCATGATGAATGGATTGGTTGTCGGAGTATTAGTTGGGGTGATTTTACAAGGCCAACTGGCGCTATCAACGGTTTCCGCAGTCATGATTAGCTTGATTATGGCAATCGTAATCGGCTACCCATTTGGAATCCATGGAATGGTCGAAGCCGCCTGTTCGAGCGTAATGGGGGGAATGATGGGAGCTATGCTTGGGGAAATGCTTCGTACAGATGAGATAAGCTTGATGCTCTTATTTATGGACTTTATGTATGTCATCAGTATGGCGATTGTTTTATTGGCCCTTCATAAAAAGAATCGGAATGAAACAGTCGTACCATTCGGTAAAAAGCAATCCACCTCATTAATTTTTTCAATCATCATTCCCATATTGGTTGCAGCATCAGTGAACTTTGTTGACATGAATGCGCATCCTGCAAAGCAAAGTGAAGAGGTTCAACAACATCAGCACCCCATGCCGTAGCTTTTTTAAAAATTAGTCTAGGAAAGGGGAGGAAAAAATATGAGTCTGTTAAAAAAGAAATCTTCTTTAATTGGGATGTCGTTATTATTTTTAATAGTACTACCGATTAATGCATTGGCTGCTGAAAAAACTCCAGCCATTGACACAGGAGATACAACTTGGATGTTAATTGCGACGGCTATTGTTCTATTTATGCACGTTCCGGGTCTGGCACTATTTTATGGTGGATTAGTCAGTGAACGAAATGTAATCTCAACCATGATGCATAGT
>CAURFY010000148.1:0-6205 GCA_963524115.1 uncultured Bacillus sp. | reverse complement strand
AGTTTTAACAGGGGTGTGGATTCAAACGATCGGGCAATTTTTGGAAGGGATTGGGGTTACTAAACAGGTTCTTACAAGCGATGAAATCCTGGACTTGGAGGGACTTAAAATGACTGTAACAGCCGATTGGCTACAAGCACTTGGTATTGTCCTAGAAGCTAACGCAGGTTCAAAACTTGTAATAGAGGAGCAAGAAGAATTAAAAGTTAAAAGGCCATTTGTTCCATAATTTCAAAAATAGGGTGCAGACATTAAGATTGAATAAATGTTCTTTCATAATGTGTGTAATAAGATTAATTTCTATTCCAATAATTATCGTTAGATAAATTGCAAGGGAAACATTATATCCTAGTATAATTTACGCACGGATAGTGAAAATTAGGACATGGAAGGAAATTCACTTCTGAACTCTAATGAAGGGTGTGTTAAATTTGAACAATAAAAAATGGATGTCCACATTAATGAATAAAAGCAAAAAAATAAATATGTTTGGGAAAAAAAAGACGAATAAAGGGACCGTTTGGGCATCTCTAATTGGTCTTGGTATGAGTGCAGCGGCTTATGGGGTCGGTCGAAGCCAAAGTCAAAACAAGAACCAAACAAATCCATTACAAAGTTTGATGAAAAATATCCAGCAAGGCAGTAAAAATATCTCGATCCCAAATATGGCAGGATTAACTGAGTTCTCTGAAGAGCTAAATCCGAAAAAGGAGAATTCTAACAGAAATACAGAACAAAATGACGAATCAAATTTCTCAGAAACCGTTCCAACTGAAGACCTATTTAGTAATGATAAAAATTTTTAATAACATGGATTCTGGCTGCCGCATAGGCAGCCTTTGTTTGAGTTAAGGGGAACTCGAAAATCTGAGCCGAATTAAATGTTTGAATGGATTTTAATTGTATGAGATGTTTAGATGGAACACAATAATGACTTTGTTAGGAGCGTATCCAATGGTAGAAAAAGTTATTGAAGTTTGTACCTCCATCATCCAAAATTCAACTAATATTGTGGTATTAACTGGTGCCGGGATTAGTACAGAATCAGGAATACCAGATTTTCGATCACGGACAGGAATTTATCAGGAAACGCCTGAAGAACTTCTCTCAATCAATTATTTTTATGAACACCCAAAGAAGTTTTATCAATTCGCTATGGGGAACTTATATCATCCAATGGCCGTGCCAAATATCGGCCACGAACTATTGGCTAAGTGGGAAAGAAGGGGAAAAATCTCCCATGTGATAACCCAAAATATCGATGGGTTACACCAAAAAGCTGGCAGTAAAAATGTGATTGAATTTCATGGGACAATGAAAACGGCTTCTTGTATGAAGTGTGGAAAGATCTATTTAGCAGGAGAAATGCTAAAAAGGATGAATGAAACGGAACATTTTTATATTTGCAATCATTGTGAAAGCCAAACCGGAGAAAATCATTATATTAAACCAGATGTTGTATTATTTGGAGATACAGGCAAGTGGTTTACTTATGAAGGATTTAATAAGATTACGGAAATGATAAATCGGGCGAATTGTCTGATTGTGCTTGGATCTAGTCTAAAGGTCACTCCATTTTCAACCTTTCCAAGGGATAGACACCCCGGAGTGCCACTCATTATCATTAACAAGGGGACAACGGCTTATGATTCGGAGCAAAATACATATGTGATTCAAAATTCCATTGGTGATACGTTGGAAAAAATCGACCACATTTTGGAGGTCTAAGTCAACAGGAATAATGTGGAGCAAACGGCACCGACTTTATCAGTCCCAAATCACTGGGGAAAGGACTAAAAAAATTAATAAATTCTGCACCTTTGGAAAAACAAGGGTGTTTTTTACAAAAAATCGCATCTCTTATCAACATAGACGCTACCGTCAGCTTGTAATTCTGCAAAAAAGACTTCTTTCATATTCTTAATTCCTTGATTTCTTAATTGAAGGACAAGCCAATCCTCTTCTAAATTAAGTTCTTTAAGATTTTTTAAAACAACTCTTCCATCAACTACAAGCTCAGAAGGTAAGTACTTACGTGGTGTAATCGGAATTTTTGCATCCTTTTTGGTTACGAATTCTTGTTCCGCCTTTTTTAGGACGCTTAACTGTCCGTTTGGTTCAAGAATTGCATAATCAACCTCAGTTACTGAAAAGATATTCTTTGTTCTAAGCAGCATACTGATATCGTCCATATTTAATTTATTGGAGGCCATGGCTTTTTCTAAAATTTTCCCGTTTTTAATGATAATCGTCGGCTCACCATCTAATAGCACGCGCGCTTTGGCGGATTTGAGACTAATAAATTCGATTGTTAAGGTTAAAATCGCCCAAAACGTTAATCCCGCAACCCCGTTAATGAGTTTAATATCTCGGTGGACAACCATATCCCCAGCAATATTTCCTAATGCAATTCCTGTAATGTATGTGAAAAATGTAATATTACTTAATTGTTTTTTTCCAAGGATTCGAGTTAAAAACAATAATACAAAAAATCCAATTAAGGTCCTTATTAGTGTTGTTGTAATATTCTCCATGTTGATCCTCTTTGAAAAATTATTAGTTTTTTTACTGGTGATAAAATTAATATAGGAAGGAGGTGTAAAAAAGCAGGGGAGTTACCCCTACTCAATGTTTCCTTCCGCATCTAAAATTTCATCAAATGCCGTTGAAACTTTTTCAAACTCTTCGTCACTTTCAATCGCTGCTAGTTCGCCCTCAGCATCCACTTTCAAAAAGAAAATATCAATATCCTCTTCGTCGTCACTTTGAATGTCTTCAACAAATCCGACTGCAACATACTCCGTTCCTTCTATTTCTAATACACCTAGGACTTCAACTTCCTGATCTTGTCCCTCATGATCGCTAATACTAAAAACTTCTCCAACTTCAACTTTATCCATTTAAATTCCCCTTCCTTTTCCATAGTTGGTAAGACCCAACAATCTATATTCTATCATCCCAAACAAGAGGAATTTCATACCATGTAAAAAATAATTTTCTGAAGGCCTACGTCTTAAAAAAATATTCTGGTCAAAAGGGTCAAAATTAGTTTTTTTGACAACTTCTGTTGTGTGTCTGGTAGGTAATTCGATAAGTTATATAGAATTTTCTAATGAAGGATATATTTTTATAAAGAGTCATTAAAAGACTAGAAAAGGGTAAAACTCTGATATTGAATATAATAAAAATAGTTACTAGGAGGTTAGACAAATGAAAAAACTTTTTGTAGACAAAACAATGGAAATTAATGCTCCAACTTCAATGGTTTGGGATACTCTCACAAAGCCTGAATACACGGGTCAGTGGGCACAAGAATTTTCAAGCGGTGGTCCACAGTTCCACATTGAGTCAGATTGGACACTTGGAAGTCCAGTAATATGGAAAGGGCAGGATGGAACAACCATTGTTGAAGGAAATGTAACCGCAAACGAGCCAAACAATTTGCTTCGCTTTACTGTATTTGATGTCAGAAGTGACGAAAGGCCACTTGTAACAGAGGAAGATGGCATAACCTTCAGACTTTCTTTGGAGAATGGTAAAACAGTACTTCGTGTTCTACAAGGTGATTTTTCTGCCATGTCAGAAGGAGAAAAGTACCGGGATGCAAGTGCAGATATTTGGGACAAAGTATTAGTGAAGGTAAAGGAAATGGCAGAAAAACGAAACTGAATTTGGTGATAGATGAAGTTTGTTAGAAACTATAAACTGGAAAAAGTACGATTCCATTATTGTTATTAATTAAAATATATTATAAAATCAGATTATGCCGAGCGTTAAACTTGGTTATGGAAATGTTAGGAGGAAAACAATGCTTACTAGTTTACAAGACACAACCACATTACATAACGGTGTTAAGATGCCATGGTTTGGATTGGGCGTATTTAAGGTTCAAGAAGGTTCAGAAGTGATCGAATCTGTGAGAGCTGCGATTAAAAATGGCTACATAAGTATTGATACAGCAGCCATTTACCAAAATGAAGAAGGTGTCGGACAAGGTATACGAGAAGCAGGGGTTCCACGAGAAAAATTGTTCATAACATCAAAAGTATGGAATTCAGATCAAGGCTATGAGTCAACTCTTCAAGCATTTGAAACCAGTTTACAAAAACTTGGTGTGGATTACTTGGATTTATATTTAATTCATTGGCCTGGAAAAAATAAATATAAAGAGACGTGGAAGGCACTTGAAAAGTTATATAAAGATGGTCGTGTCCGTGCAATCGGTGTAAGTAACTTTCAAATTCATCACTTAAAAGATCTCCTGAGCGATTCTGAAATCAAACCGATGGTTAACCAAGTTGAGTTCCACCCGCACTTAACACAGAAGGAACTTCTTTCTTTTTGCCAACAAGAGGGAATCCAATTGGAAGCATGGTCGCCACTAAAACGCGGTGAACTATTAAGTGAGACGACGATAAATGAAATCGCTAAAAAATATCAAAAAACGGCTGCTCAAGTCATCTTGCGTTGGGATCTCCAAAATAAAGTCGTGACGATACCTAAATCAATTAAAGAACAGCGCATTATAGAAAATGCTAATGTCTTTGATTTTGAATTAACACCAGAAGAAATTGGAAAAATTGATAGTTTGAACAAAGATGATCGTATTGGGTCTGATCCAGATAAAATGACTGTTGGATTTACTGACTAAAGTTAAATATCCTATAAAATAAATAAAATGAGGGCTACTTTTTAGAGTTACTAAAAAGTAGCCCTCATTTGGTTGTTGCAGATTCACCAAAAAAGGGGGGCTTAATCTAAAAATCTCTTTTTTATGTTAGGTGAAGGGAGCATACAGTTTTCTTGCTTTCCAAACCATTTATAACGATTCTTTGCGACAATATCATAAAAGAAGTCCCTAATAAAACGAGGGACAAATAGAAGGATTCCAAACATCTTCCACGGCCATTTCAATTTCATACATATTCTCAAAGCGGCACTTGATTTAAGATAGAATTTTTCATTTTCAATTAATACGATCGCTTTCACGTTCTTCTCCAACTGTAACTGCTCTAATAATTTTTGGCCTATTTCACCCTGAAGTGAAGCAAATTTATAATACTCAAAGGGATCTCTTTTAATAATAAATTGGACACTTTGGTTGCAAAAACTACATAATCCATCATACAGAATGATACTCCCCACATTTTCACCAACTTTACATAAAAAAATTCACCAAATCCTCAAAAAAGGGATAGTTTTGTGTAACATCTTGTAGCTTTTTTTCGACTAAGTTATTATATTTAATAAATTGGGTTATAAAATCAAGTAAAGATATCGATATAAAATAATGCTCATTATACTTAAAATACCACAAAAAGGAAGTTTTGTATGAATAGAATTTACTCGCTTTGTTTATGCGTCTTAATGTTTTCTCTTCTATTAACAGGCTGTAGTGGTAAGAACCAGTTTGCAGAAATTGATCAAAACCAAAAAAATCAAATCACCGCTAAAGCGAGCGATAAACCAATGGGCAAGAGCAAAACCACTGAGGTTGAAAAGAAACAAACCCCTCCTACAATAAATGAAAATAGTGAACAGAATCTAGGCAAACAGGAGGCAACAACCCCAGAGAATAATAAACCAGTAGAACAATCTAATCCATCGACTCAAAAAGATGATGCAATTCATGTTATTGCACAACCAGAAAGTATCCCAGTCCTTGTCAATAAACAAAACAAGCTCCCAGAGTCATATACACCAAAGGATCTTGTCATGACGACAATCCCGTTTGTGTCTCAAGCAACGACTGAAAAGAGAAAAATGAGAGGTGAAGCAGCTGCAGCCATTGCAAACCTTTTTGAAGGTGCAAAACAACAAGGTGTGAATCTGTTAGGAGTTTCAGGTTATCGATCACATAGTACCCAAGTGAATTTATTTAATTACTATGTGAAAATTGACGGATATGAAAAAGCAAGAACTTATAGTGCACTTCCAGGGACGAGTGAGCACGAAACAGGCCTTTCTATTGATGTTACTGGAGGAAATGGTAAATGTGCAGCCGAGGATTGCTTCGCTAATTCAGCCGAAGCCAACTGGTTACAAGCCCATGTGGCTAACTATGGTTTTATCATTCGATATCCAAAAGGAAAAGATGCCATAACCGGTTATAAATATGAACCATGGCACCTCCGATATGTAGGAAAAACAATCGCTAGTGAAATCATGAGCAAGGGGAGCACCCTTGAGGAATACTACAACACAC
>CAURFY010000147.1:0-6216 GCA_963524115.1 uncultured Bacillus sp. | reverse complement strand
CATATGTTCTTTAAAGGGACTAAAACGAGATCAGCAAGAGAGATTGCAGAATCCTTTGACAGTATTGGCGGGCAAGTAAATGCATTTACTTCCAAAGAATATACTTGTTATTATGCAAAAGTGTTGGATACTCATTCTCCTTTTGGATTAGAAGTTTTAGCTGATATGTTTTTTAACTCATCCTTTGTTGAGGAAGAGTTATTGAAAGTGAGAAATGTTGTTTGTGAAGATATTAAAATGTACGAAGATACACCCGATGATATTGTTCATGATTTACTAAGTAAAGCTATATATGAAAGCCATCCACTTGGTTTTCCAATCCTTGGCACTGAAGAAACTTTGAAAACTTTTAACAGCGATACCCTTAAACAGTATGTGTCTGACGCCTATACACCAGAAAGTGTTGTGGTTTCAATTGCAGGCAATATTACAGAGGAATTTATAAAACAGGTTGAGGCTCATTTTGGGTCTTATCAAGGTCAAAATGCGGTTTTACCAGAACAAGTCCCTGCATTTAATTCCAATCAAATCTCTCGAAAGAAAGAAACAGAGCAGGCACATCTATGTATAGGGTTTCAAGGACTAAATGACGGCCATGACGAAATTTATAGTCTGATTGTTTTAAATAACGTTCTCGGCGGTAGTATGAGTAGCCGATTATTCCAAGAGGTTCGCGAGCAGCGCGGACTTGCTTATTCTGTTTTTTCTTATCATTCCGCATACCGAGACAGTGGGATTGTGACTATCTATGGTGGGACAGGTGCCAAACAGTTGGATGTACTTTTTGAAACGATTCAAGATACACTTGAAAACCTGAAACGAACGGGAATAACGGATAAGGAATTAAATAATAGCAAAGAACAGTTAAAAGGTAGTTTGATGTTAAGTCTAGAAAGTACAAATAGCCGAATGAGCCGTAATGGTAAAAATGAATTAATGCTTGGACGCCATCGCTCACTTGATGAAATTGTTGAGCAAATCGACCATGTTACTAAACAAAGTGTCGATACGATTTCAAATGCCATTTTTACGGACCAATATTCAATTGCGTTAGTAAGTCCTGATGGTGAACTTCCCAAAAATATATAAAAAAAGTGATAGGGCTGCCGCGTAGATCAACGGCAGCCTTATTTTAATTCTAAAATACCCCTGAGTTTGATACATATATATAGAGGACATTGAAACGGGGGTAAAACGATGAAACTGAGTGAGTTAAGCGGAAAAGAAATAGTAGATGTTAAACGTGCTGAACGACTGGGGGTATTGGGTCAAACCGATTTAGAAATAAATGAACAAACTGGTCAAATTGAAGCTCTACTGATCCCTAACCTAAAATGGTTTGGATTCAGAAAACAAGGTACAGAAGTGCGAGTTCCGTGGCGACATATCAAAAAAATCGGTAATGATATGATCATTATTGATATTCCTGAGGAAGAAATAGAATAAAAGTATATAAATCGAAAAAACGAGACCTTTCCTATTTTATATTGGTAAGTCTCGTTTTTTTGTGCTTATTTTTCTGGCTATAAATAAAAAGATAATTTCGACGTTTCGCTCAAGAAAACTCACCGAATGACTAGGTGTTACATAAAATACTGAAGTTAAACCAATTCCTGTTTGGACTTTTAGAAAAAGAAGGTGATTATTCTCATGCTGACAGGGATGCAGATCGCAGTCGTTGGCGGCGATGCAAGACAGCTCGAGATCATCAGGAAGCTTACTGAGTTGGATGCGAAACTTTCATTAATAGGTTTTGAACAGCTTGATCATGCCTTCTCAGGAGCCATAAAAGAAAAAATTGATGAGATAGATTTCTCGAATGTAGACGCCATCATTCTGCCAGTACCAGGGACCAACTTAGATGGACAAATAGAAACAATTTTCTCGAATGAAAAGGTAGTACTAACAGAGGAGATTATTTCAAAAACACCAGAACACTGCACGATTTACTCAGGGATAACGAATTCTTACCTAAATGAAATCATTAAAAAGACGAACCGTAACCTTGTTCAATTGTTTGAACGCGATGATGTAGCTATTTATAATTCGATCCCCACCGTTGAGGGAACGATTATGATAGCCATTCAACACACTGATTTTACCATTCATGGTTCAAATATTGTGGTTTTGGGTTTGGGTAGGGTCGGTATGAGTGTGGCTAGAACATTCCATGCGTTAGGAGCAAAAGTAAAAGTAGGAGCAAGGAAGAGTGAGCATCTTGCCCGAATTACTGAAATGGGTCTAACAGCTTTCAACTTACAGGATATTGAACATTCAGTAAAGGATACCGATATTTGTATCAATACCATTCCTTTCCCAATTGTTACTGCATCGGTGATCTCCAAGATGCCAGTTCACACACTCATCATAGATTTGGCATCAAAGCCAGGTGGAACAGATTTCCGGTATGCCGAAAAAAGAGGGATAAAGGCCATTCTTACACCGGGTTTACCAGGAATTGTGGCGCCAAAATCAGCAGGACTGATTTTAGCGAATGTCCTAACACAATTGCTGAAGGAAGATCTTCAAAAACGGGAGGGGAAAACAACATGAGTTTGAAAGGGAAACGGATCGGTTTTGGGATTACGGGTTCTCATTGTACCTATGAAGAAATTTATCCAGAAATAGCAAAGCTTGTTAAAGCAGAAGCTGATTTCATACAAGTAGTCACGTTTACAGTTAAAAATACGGATACGCGATTTGGAAAAGGTGAGGATTGGATTGAGAAAATTGAAACTTTAACAGGTCATAAAGTGATTGACTCAATTGTTAAAGCTGAACCGCTCGGTCCAAGGATTCCCTTGGATTGTATGGTTATAGCTCCGATAACGGGTAATACAATGAGTAAATTTGCAAATGCGATGACAGACTCCCCAGTCTTAATGGCAGCTAAGGCAACACTTAGAAATCAGAAACCAGTTGTCTTAGGAATATCAACAAATGACGCCCTTGGATTAAATGGTATAAATTTGATGAAATTGATGGCAACAAAAAATATATTCTTTATCCCTTTTGGGCAGGATGATCCAGTCAAAAAACCAAATTCAATGGTAGCCAGGATGGCTTTGCTAGACGAAACGGTTCTAGCAGCATTGAATGGAACACAGCTCCAACCCGTTTTAGTTGAAAAATTTCGTGATTAGATTGAACCTTCACTCTTTTTCTAGCAAACCGTTAAAAAGTTGATTCTTTAACGAACACGTTATGTTAAAATAAATGATATTATAATTTATGACGGCTCCACATTAACGGAATAAAGGTGCCGTCTTAACTTTCAAAACTAACGATGCTAGAAAAAACATATTTATCGAATGAGGAAGGGGTTTCTATTCATGAGTCAAACAAAAGGTTTCCATGTCGCGGTTGTTGGAGCGACTGGGGCAGTTGGACAACAAATGATTCAAACACTTGAAAACAGAGATTTTCCTATTTCTACTTTAACGTTATTGTCTTCTTCACGTTCTGCAGGCAAAACAGTTATGTATAAAGGGAAAGAAATAACAGTTCAAGAAGCAAAACCAGAGAGCTTTGAAGGGGTGGACATAGCCTTATTTAGTGCTGGCGGTGGTGTTTCCTTAGAACTTGCTCCAGAAGCAGTTAAACGTGGAGCAATTTGTGTAGATAACACAAGTGCATTTCGTATGGATGTAAATGTACCGCTTGTTGTTCCAGAAGTTAATGAAGAGGACCTCAAACTGCACAACGGGATCATCGCCAATCCAAATTGTTCAACTATTCAAATGGTTGTTGCATTAGAGCCAATTAGACAAAAATACGGTTTAAAGAAAGTCCTTGTCTCCACTTATCAAGCAGTATCCGGTTCTGGGACTGTAGCAGTCGAAGAATTAAATCAACAAACGAAAGCAATTAGCAATGGCGATGATTTTGAAGCAAAGGTTTTACCAGTAAAATCTGACGTTAAGCATTTCCAAATCGCTTTCAATGCCATCCCACAGATTGATAAGTTCCAGGATAATGGTTATACCTATGAAGAAATGAAAATGATTAACGAAACAAAGAAAATTATGCATATGCAGGACCTTCCTGTTGCTGCAACATGTGTGCGCATTCCTGTTGCAACGGGTCATTCAGAATCTGTCTATTTCGAAATCGACGAAACTGGAGTTCAACCGGCAGACCTTAAGTCCTTGTTAGAAAATGCACCAGGTATTGTGTTACAGGACGATCCAGAACATCAAGTTTATCCGATGCCTGCTTATTGTGTTGGGAAAAATGATGTTTTCGTTGGTCGCATCCGTAGGGATTTAGATGAAGATAAAGGATTTCATATGTGGGTTGTCTCTGATAACCTCCTTAAAGGAGCAGCTTGGAATTCTGTCCAGATTGCTGAAAGTTTAATTAGACTTGGTTTAGTAACAGAAAAATAAAACAATAGGTGAAACATCACACTTATTGATTTTCCATAGAAGGTGTTTCGATGAAAATAATCGTGCAAAAATTTGGCGGTACTTCAGTCCGGGATGATGAAAGTCGCCGAAATGCCAAGCGCCATATTGAAAGGGCAATTTCTGAAGGGTATAAAGTCGTAGTGGTAGTTTCTGCAATGGGGCGTACTGGTGAACCCTATGCAACAGATACGCTTCTTTCATTAATTGGTGGTAATTCAAGTAAATTAACCAAAAGAGAGTTTGATTTACTGTTATCCTGTGGGGAAATGATCTCAAGCGTAGTATTTACAAATATGCTGATTGAAAATGGAATAAAAGCTGTCTCATTAACAGGAGCACAGGCTGGATTTCGGACAAACAGCGATCATACTAATGCAAAAATTATTGAAATGAAATGTGACCGATTGTTAAGAGAACTTCAAGATGTGGATGTAGAGGTTGTTGCAGGCTTTCAAGGCACTGCAACAAACGGAGACATTACCACGATTGGTCGAGGTGGCAGCGATACCTCTGCTTCGGCACTTGGAGCGGCTTTAAATGCCAATTTTATCGATATCTTTACTGATGTGGAAGGGATTATGACTGCTGACCCACGTGTAGCTGAAAATGCCCGGCCATTATCAGTCGTTACTTATACAGAAGTGTGTAATATGGCTTATCAAGGTGCAAAGGTAATTCATCCACGAGCTGTGGAAATTGCTATGCAAGCAAAAGTTCCGATTCGAATCCGCTCAACTTATAGCGATGGCACAGGAACCTTGGTTACATCTAGTAATAAAAATAACCAAGGTAGCGATCTAAAAGAGCGTCCAGTTACGGGAATAGCTCATGTATCAAATGTAACTCAAATTAAGGTGTTAGCAAAAAAAGATCAATATAATCTACAGTCAGAAGTATTTAAAGCAATGGCAAATGATAATATTAGTGTAGATTTTATCAATATTTCTCCAAATGGGGTTGTCTACACAGTGACTGACGAAATGGCAGATCGTGCTGTAAAGGTTTTATCCGACCTAGGCCACGAGCCAACGATTGAGCGCCAATGTGCTAAGGTATCAGTAGTCGGTGCTGGAATGGCTGGGGTACCTGGAGTGACTTCGAAAATTGTAACAGCTCTTTCGGAAAAAGAAATCCGCATTTTGCAATCAGCTGATAGCCATACAACGATTTGGGTGCTTATCAAACAACAAGATTTGGTCAAGGCAGTTAATGCCTTGCATGATGCGTTCCAGTTGGAAAAAGAATCTGAATAACCTTTATTTATAAGGTAAAGGAGTGGCAAAATGACTATTTTTGGTCGGGTTTCCACCGCTATGGTGACCCCTTTTGACAGTAAGGGACACGTTGATTTTGTTAAAACAACCCAACTCGTAAATCATTTAATAGGGAGTGGATCAGAATCAATAGTGGTTGCAGGAACGACTGGAGAATCACCAACTCTCTCTAAAGAAGAAAAGGTGGCTCTTTTTCAACATGTTGTTCAGGTTGTTGATAAGCGGGTTCCAGTAATTGCTGGAACAGGCAGTTATAATACTTATGAATCAATTGAATTAACTAAGAAGGCAGAGCAAGTCGGTGTAGATGCTGTCATGTTGGTCGGTCCTTATTACAATAAGCCTAACCAAGAGGGCATGTATCAGCACTTTAAGACGATCGCTGAAAATACCACTCTTCCTGTAATGATCTATAATATCCCTGGGCGGTCAGCTGTAAATATTCAGCCAGAAACGATTATTCGGCTCTCGGCGGTTCCAAATATTGTAGCGGTAAAAGAGGCAAGTGGAGATTTGAACGGGATGACTAAAAT
>CAURFY010000146.1:0-6227 GCA_963524115.1 uncultured Bacillus sp. | reverse complement strand
ATGTGGAGCCATTAAACCCACAAATCCAATTCCGCCAGCAAATGCAACTGAGCCACCAATAAGTCCGGTACTTATCATAAGCAAGATAAAGCGTTGGCGCTGAACGTTCCCCCCCACGCCAACTGCAAGCTCATCACCAAGTTCTTGAATATTAACATTCCTCGCATATACGAAGGAAATAGTTAATAAAAACAAGATCCAAGGAACAAGTATATAAACATTATTCCAATTAGAACCATAGACGGTCCCTGTTATCCAAATATTTGCCTGACTAGCTTGATAGATTGGTCCAAACACCATCATTAAAGTAGTAAGAGCTTTCATCAGTGTCATGATTCCGATACCAATTAAGACCAACCTAATAGGAGATACACCATTTTTCCAAGCAAGGAAATAAACGAGGAAAGCGACGATTGCTGCCCCTACAAAAGCTGCAACAGGTAGCCATTTTATACTTACGGTTAAAGCATTACTCTCATTACTAAATACTGCTAAAAATCCAACTACAGCAACGGAAGCACCACCAGTGATTCCTAAAATATCGGGGGAGGCAAGCGGATTTCTGATCATCCCCTGAAGGATCCCACCAGCTACTGCTAATCCCATCCCCACCATCAGGGCAACAATTATTCTAGGTAAACGGAAGGAATGAATAATAAGACGATCCATCTCAGTTCCTCCACCAAAGAAAACTTGTAACACCTTAAGTGGACTAATTTTAAATTCACCAAGACCAGTACTCATAATAAATACTCCGGCAGTCGCCACCAATAAGCCGATAAAAATGTTTAATGATCGTTTATCAATTAAGAAAGATATCTTTCCCTTTAATCCACGGACACTTTTATATTGTTTCATGATCCATTGAACCCCTTTCTCGCTATATAAACAAAGAATGGAGTTCCAATAATTGCTGTCATAACTCCTACTGGCATTTCTTCTGGCATGACAATATATCTGGCAGTTATATCTGCAGAAATTAATAGAATTCCACCTAGTAACGCTGAGTACGGAATGACCCAGCGATGGTCATTTCCAACGATTGCACGTGTTATATGTGGAATCACAATTCCGATAAAACCAATCGGACCAGCAACTGCGACTGCTCCACCAGATAATAAAATGACGATCATCACAGCCATTATTTTTGTGATCGCTGTATTAAGACCAAGTCCTTTAGCAACGTCTTCACCCATTGCAAAAACATTCAGTTTTGATGAAATGAGCAATGAGGCAACCCAGCCAATCGTTAAGTAAGGAAGAACTGCTGTTAAATTTTCCAGTTTTCTACCGGAGACAGAACCAGCTAGCCAGAAAAGGACTTGTTCTAATGCTGATTCATTTAATACAAGTAAACCTTGGGTTAAGGATGAGAACAACGCAGTCATAGCCGCACCTGCAAGAGTAAGTTTCATTGGCGTTAACCCTTCCCTGCCAACTGCACCAACAAGATAAACACTAATTGCAGCCACTGCTGCTCCAAAAAATGATACCCATGTGAAGACCTGAAGGTTACTGAGAGATAGAACCGTTACTGCTATCACTACTGCAAAGCCAGCACCAGCGTTAACTCCAAAAAATTCTGATGAGGCTAGTGGATTTTTCGTCAACGTTTGCAATAGAACTCCGGCAATAGCCAAACTTCCACCAACTGCTGCTGCAATGAGTGCCCTAGGGAGTCTAACTGTTTGGATGATTAGATGTTCATTTGTCCCATTAAAATTCGTAAATGAATCAATCGCCATTTTCCAAGTTGTGTCTGTATATCCATAAACCACACTTGCACACATCAGTAAAAATAGAAAAAACATAGTTAAGATTAATCCAGCCCATTTAAGTTGGGTATTTTTCAATAGCATCGTAAATACCTTCTTTAGTATAAAAATATCATTTCAAGTATCAGTTTATTGGTTCAAAAAAAATCTGTCAATGAGTTTGATAATCATTTTCAATTAGACCTTCTTCACAAGTTCACGAATTATCCACTGCTTAATGAGAATGATTTTCAATTAGTTGTTGACAAACATTATCGCTTGATTTTATGATTAAGTTGTAATTGAAAACGATTATCATTACCATTAGGAGGATACATACAATGAAAAGATTCAAGCTACTCCCTTCTCTTCTCTTATTAACAGCCATTATTTTATTAGCCGCTTGTGGCAATAATGAAGCTGACAAAACTGGAGAGAAAAAAACAACTGACACTAAAACCAAGGAAACAAGTTATACAATTAAACACGCCATGGGTGAGACAACACTAGAAAAAACACCTAAACGAGTCGTTATTTTAACAAACGAAGGAACAGAAGCCCTGCTAGCAATGGGAGTTAAACCTGTTGGTGCGGTTCAATCATGGACTGGGGATCCTTGGTATGATCATATTTCTAAGGATATGAAAGGCGTTCAAGTAGTCGGAGTGGAATCACAAGTAAACGTGGAAGCCATTGCAGCGTTAAAGCCAGACCTTATCATAGGAAACAAAATGCGCCAAGAAAACATTTATGAGCAATTAAAAGCAATTGCACCTACCGTTTATGCTGAAACGTTGCGTGGGGATTGGCAAGAGAACTTTAAACTCTATGCAAAAGCTGTAAATAAAGAAGAAAATGGACAAGAGGTTCTTGGTAAATATCATGATCGAGTTTCAAGTTTAAAAGAAAAACTTGGTGATAAACTAAACATGAAAGTTTCAATGGTCCGCTTTATGGCCGGTGATGTAAGAATTTATCATAAGGATACATTCTCTGGAGTAATCCTTGATTCGCTAGGATTCGCACGTCCTGAAAGCCAAAATATAAATGATTTTGCTGAAAGAAATGTTACGAAAGAGCGCTTGTCAGCAATGGACGGAGATATTCTCTTCTACTTTACGTATGATACTGGCAATGGCGAAGCAACTCAATTAGAGAAAGAATGGCTTGAAGACCCTCTCTTCAAAAATCTTGAAGTTGCGAAAAAAGGAAATGTTCATAAGGTTGATGACGCAACCTGGAATACTGCTGGAGGCGTTATTGCAGCAAACATCATGTTAGATGATATAGAAAAAGTATTTTTAAAATAAGTTCCCCCTCCCCGAATAATAGATAGAAAAGGCTGACATTTTTGTCAGCTTTTTTATTTTGAGTTTTGTTTTACCTTTACCCGTTGAAAAATTCACTCGTTCATTCATAACATTTCCTTAATTGGAAACAATACAAGCAAGCACAACAAGACAGGTGATGAGCAACATGAATTGGTTTAAAAAGAAATCAAACGATCAATCTGATCTTGAACAAAAATTTTCAAAATCCAGCGATTATAAAAAGGTTGAATTTGTTAATCAAAAAACGAATATCGGTTTTCAACTAGCATTTATCTCGACCTTAATTGATGAAAATATCCTGCAGGAAAGTGTCCTACCGTATTTATTAGAGCAACCCTTTCAGTCGCTTGAAGATATCGTTAAAATCCTTCCTATTTCAGATATTCAGATTAGTGAGGATATTAGTCAGATTGAGCAAAAAATATTCAATGGTTATGTTTTACTTACAGTTGACTCCATCCATAAACAAATGGCTTTCATTGCGGCCCGTAAAGAACTGGTTCGGAGCATAACGACACCTGAGATTGAATTCAGTGTTCTTGGTCCTAAGGAATCCTTCGTCGAATCAATTGGACAAAACTTGAACCTGATTCGGAAACGAATACCGATTAAGGAATTAATTTCAGAGGATCTTCAAGTCGGAAAACTGTCAAAAACAAAGGTGTCTATCTTACATATCGATGGAATAACCGACAAAGAAAACGTAAAAACCGTAAAACAACGAATTCAAGACCTTCAATTTGATCTAATTTCTGATAGTTCATATTTAGTTCAATTAATTTCCGATAATAGTAATTCACCTTTTCCACAATTATTAGATACGGAAAGACCTGATCGTGTTGCAGCCATTCTTGCTGAAGGAAAAGTTGCAATCGTTGTTGATGGGTCCCCGCAAGTACTGATAGCCCCTACAACACTAGTTGAATTTTTCAGTTCATTCGAAGATTACTTTTTGAACTGGATAGTGGCATCTTTCTTTCGGCTTATTCGTTTATTTGCGGTAACCTTTTCGATTTTAATTACACCTATATATGTGGCGACTCTAAACTATCACTACGAGTTAATTCCTAGAGACTTATTAATTACTCTAGTTTCATCGAGGCAATTAATTCCGCTTCCGCCCATTTTAGAAGCATTATTTTTAGAAATTACGATTGAACTACTTCGGGAAGCTGGAGCCAGACTGCCAACCAAGGTAGGACAAACTATCGGTATCGTAGGGGGGATTGTAATTGGAACAGCATCAGTGGAGGCCGGTCTTACGAGTAATGTGCTATTAATCATTGTTGCTCTATCCGCCTTGGCCTCATTTACTACACCTGTATATAAAATGAGTAATACGATCCGTCTGTTGCGGTTCCCCTTTTTAATTTTCGCAGAGTTATGGGGGTTATTAGGGATAGTCTATTGTTTTTGTCTATTAATGACCCACTTACTTAGACTCACCTCTTTAGGTAGGCCCTTTTTGGAACCTATTTACCCGCCGAGGATTGCGGATATTAAAGATGCGTTTGTACGGCTCTCCTTTAGTCAACTATCAACAAGACCAAGTTATTTACGTACAGAAAAGCCAGACCGTTTTAGTAAACAAAGGGCCAAACAAAAGAAAGATATCGATGAATAAATTGGACTTTTCATTAGTGTAGGTCCCAATGCTAAGTATAATTGGATGTATTTATGCTTTTGAGAAGTGAAAATCCAATTAATAATATAAGGAGGGGATTTATGTTGAAACAAGAGGTAGCTGAAAATGCAAAAATATCCCCTTTTTTAGTTTACTATCTTATCATTGGCATGCATATTGGCATTGGTGTCCTTGGATATCAGCGTATAGTTGCCAAGGATGCAGGTTATGATGCTTGGATTTCCGTTCTTCTTGCTGGTCTTACAGTCCATATTATTTTATGGATGATGTACAAAATTGTTGAAACAGCTGATGGGGACCTTTTTCATGCACACCAATATATTTTCGGAAAAATATTTGCGAAAATCATCAGTACCATTTTCATTGCCTATTTTTGCCTTTATGCCACAACTGTTTTAAGATCCTTTGTTGAGGTAGTCCAAGTTTGGATGTTCCCTGACATCAGTATATTCTGGTTCTCCTTTGCTTTTTGTCTTCTCTGCGTGTACGCAGTGTTTGGTGGACTTCGTACCGTTACGGGAATTGCCTTTTTTGGACTCGTTTTACCTGCCTATTTAATTTTCACTTTTGCTTATACATTTCGCTACAGCGATTTCTCTAATATCCGACCAATTTTAGACCATTCGCTAAAAGATATGACCAAAGCTTTTTATGATATGTCCCTAACTTATACTGGATCTGAAACCTTGCTATTTATCTATCCATTTATTAAGGATCCAAAAAGATCGAAGAAATGGGCCCACTTTTCAGCCTTTACAACAACTACTTTTTACACGGTTTTGGCTCTTATTACATTTGCCTATTTCTCAGAAAAACAACTTCAAGAAACGATATGGCCTACATTAAACATGTGGAAAATTGTTCAGTTCCCTTTTGTAGAACGTTTTGAATACATTGGAATTGCCAACTGGAACATTATTGTTTTGCCAAACGTTTGTATCTCATTTTGGATTGCCGGTCGATTGTGTAAGCAAGTTTTCCAAATTCGGCAAAAGACGGGGGTAATCGGGGCCTCCCTTGTTTGTTTAATTTCTTCCAGTTTATTGACAACAAGAATTCAAGTTAGTACCCTCGGCGATATTTTCGGCAAGGCGAGTTTCATTGTTAACTTTATTTATGTTCCTTTAATATTTATTGCCATCATGATTGCCAAGAAGGTGAAAAATAATGACTAAAGGCTTCACATCAATTATTCTATCTATTTTGTTGCTCTCAGGTTGTGTTCAAAAAGAAATATTGGATGACATTAGCATTGAGAGTGGTATGGGCTTTGACCATTATAAAGGTCAACAAATATTAGGAACCGCAACAGTTCCACGTTACATGGCTGATAAGTCAGTTAAAAATGTCACGTTTACTTCTATATCAACGTTGAATCGTGAGCTTTTCCTAGAAATGCAAAGGAAATCATCAGATCCATTAGTAATCGGAAACCTAGAAATGGTCCTATTTGGAGAAAAGTTGGCGAAAGATGGGATAATAGACCTTATTGATGCC
>CAURFY010000145.1:0-6307 GCA_963524115.1 uncultured Bacillus sp. | reverse complement strand
ATGCTTCATCAATTGCTCAATTACCATATACTCAATCGGGGTAAAGCTATAAAAACCATCTATATAGATTTCCGCTTCCTTCAAAAACTGCGATGAACCTGCCTTTTCTGCCAGGAGGCGAAAATAATCTTCAGAATCAATATATTTATCCTGTAAAGCCTCTTCAAACTGCTGATAAATCAATTCAAGGTCACTCAGCTTGGCTTGAATTGACTTTTGCTGGGCCATTTCTCCAAATTTTTCGGCAAGATCTTCTGGATGGATGCAATAACGCTTAAATTCAGTTAGCAATTGCTCCATTTGCTCGATAAAGCCATTTTTATCTGCTGCTCTTTTGAACAATGTCAGTTCGTCCTTCTTATCTTCAATAATCTTTCGAATCAGCATGCTGATTCCAGTGCTGTTCAAATGATAACGATTGAACCCGCCCGTCTCCTGGAGAACCCTCCATGCTAACCGGGTAAAGCTATATACTTGAGCGCGAATCATTCCGCCAAGCTCTGGTGAAGTGGATAGTCGGTGCTCTGATAAAAAAGTCATCTGCTCTGGCACTAAATAAATAATTGGAGAACCACCGGGATCAACCGTCAGCCTCTCCCTCATTTCGTTTAGGCAATTTTGCGTCTTGCCGCTACCCGACCGCCCAATCATAAATCGAACAGACATTGTTTGAACCTCCTTTGCCTAACGATTTCTAAATCTATCTGTTATTTTACCATAATGAGGGTCTAAGGAAGGGTCTATATATGACGTTAAAATTTGTCAGAAAGAATAGATGTGCGGAGAAAATCGTATCTTTAACTTAGTAGTGAAAGTCCTATCCTTAAAAGTGGATTTCCTTCAATTATTTTCTAAATTGATTTCAAATATTGGAGGAATTTCGTTTTTTATCTTTATTTGCTAACTGGGAAATTTTCGTTAATAATTTGCCAATATAAGAATCCCTGTTGCCAAAATAAGTCTTCTGGACTAGCCACCAGAACACCATTATTCCAATTCCGTCTTTGATTAGGTCGACTATTGAAAATGATCTAAACGGTACATATATTTGATGTATTTCATCCACCGCACTATAAAGAATAGCAATGAGTACAGCAGCAAGATTATGCCACTTTTTGATTTTCCCATTGCTAAGAAATGCCAAAATAATAAATAAATAAAGTAAACCAAACATAAATAAATGCGTAAGCTCAAAACCAATCCCAATGGCCAAAATAACCTTCATATCTATTTTTGTTGTCATTTCTGCCACTGACTCTGGGTTAAAATAACTAGACTGTAGCCAAATAAAAACCATATACAGAAACGGTGTAATGATTAATAAAGCTCTGGAAAGAAAGGTGAACATAGAATAAAATCAGCCCTTATTATTAGTCGTAAAAAAATAAAACCAATCGAAAAACCCATCAGTAATGAAATTAAAATAATATTTTGTTGGCATTTTACATCATTGCTTCACGTTGATTTTTTAATAAGCGCCCAAATACACTCTTTTTCTCGTTTGCAAGTTGAGTAAAGTCTCCATTTTGAATAACCTCACCTTGCTCTAAAACGATGACTTGATCTGCATTCCGGATTGTAGACAAACGATGTGCAATGACGATGATAGTGATCTTCCCTTTAAGTCTCTCTAGTGCTTCCTGAATCTTTGCTTCATTTTCCGTGTCGAGGGCACTCGTGGCTTCATCAAGAACAAGGATTGACGGTTTTCTCAAGATTGCTCGAGCCAAAACGAGCCGCTGGCGCTCGCCGCCTGAAAGTCTAATTCCTCGATCGCCAATCAAGGTATCAAGACCATTTGGCAGGTTTCTAACAAATTCTGCTGCGGATGCGAACTCCAGTGCCTCCCATAGTGTTTCCTCTGTAGCATTTGATTCAACCAACAATAAATTCTCTCTTATACTTGCATTAAACAAATATGGATCCTGGGCAACATAGCTAATCGCATGTCTTAAAGGCAATAAATTATCACTCGTAAGTGGATTTCCATCAATTAATACTTCCCCTTGTTCAGGTTTATTCAGACCCATTAATAAATCAATCAATGTACTTTTTCCAGCCCCAGATCGTCCGACTACTGCTATCATCTGATTAGCAGGTATAAAGAGATTGATATCTTGCAAAGCATAGTTGGATTCAGTTTGATTATAGCGAAAAAAGACATTCTTACATTCCAATCCTTGCCTAATGGAAAGAGGTATAATCTCTTGTGTTATCTCATTATTAAATTCTTTTGCATTACTAGATTCTTCTTGCATGGCAATAACCGCTTTATATGATGGGATTCGAGTTGCCATTTGCTCCATAGATGCCTGAATACCTGCCACTCTAGGCCATAATCTTGAAAAAATAGCCATGACTAATAATAATTGACCAGCCTGGGCACTAAACATTTTAACAGCGAAAAAAATAAAAATGGCGCTTAGGATAGCAGATGCAGCCTTATAGTATAATTGGGATTTTGTATTTAATCTCGTATAATCCACTTGTTCTTCCTGCATTCTAAGTGTTACCGATTTAAACCAATTCAAGCGAGACTTTTCCAAAGTATTGCTTTTAATATCCTTAATACCATTAATCTGATCTGTTACCCCAGCAAGATACTCCTTTCCCGATTCAAAGGTTCTATTTCCTAGAGTTAAAGATCTTTTTAAGAAATTTCGCGAAAAGAATAAGAGCAATATTCCACTAATTAATACAAAAATGGTGATATTAGGAGAAAGCCAAAAGGCAATTCCGATTTGAATTAAGGTAAATATGAGCGCAGACACAAACTGTAAAAAAGAGTTTGCACCGGCACTTGCAGTTGCAATTTGGGTCGTTAATACATTTAGAAGATCAGATTTTCTATTTTCAATAATAAATTTCCAATTGGAATGTAGCAGGGCTTCATAAGTTTCCATACGTAAGTATCGGAAAAATCCGTGTTGAATAATTGTATTCCTAATTAGAATTTGGCGTTGCATGATATTTTGGCCAATTACCAATAACACATAAATCCCTAAAATAATGGGTAATCCTAATCTACTAGGAATTTCTTTAAACATTCCAAAAATCCCTGAAAGAGGTGTACCCTCTGTTTTCAAGTTAGCAATACCAGTCATATTGATCATAGGGATGAGAAATAGAATGCCAATTCCCTCTAATAAACTCATAAGGGTCATTCCGACGAGATTAATATAAAGAATCTTTCCCGCATACGCATGTAATTTCTTTACAAAGTATAAAATTTCGCTCATTAGGTTGTCCTCCTCTTACGGAATGCTTGCTTCATTATTTTCCTCCATGCCCATAAAATCGGACGTAACGGGAAATATAAAAAATGAAACGGCTTCGGCAAATGCAAAGTCTCTGCATCCTCTGGGTATGGATATAAAAAGCTCAAAATAAAAAGTAGCTTTTGCTGTGGCGACATTAAGGAGAATAAATGTTTTTTATGATAAACAGCTACATCTTCAGGGACAGGGAAGGAATGTAAATTCACCATGTGCTCAAAGTAAAAAGTTGCCTTTTGAGCCAGCTTTTTTGATCGTTTTGACCGTGTCAATAAAATAGCCTCTTCAGTTAGATTAGAATTTAACAGCTCCGAAGCAAGAATAAGGGCCTGGCCTGAGATTTGAGAAAAATGATAATCCTTCATCCGTTTCTTTAGCTCAATCCAATTGATCTCCTGTTGTAGAATTTGATCGATGTCTGTTAACCAACGCAGGCGGGACCATCCATGCCTCGCACCATGTGTCACAAGAAATAAAAACAAATCCTCTCGCCCCAAATAAAACACTGGGAAACTTGTTAATGAGCTAACTCTTTTCCTTTCCCACAACTGCTCAAAATTCGGCTCAAATCCCGGGCCAGGATTTAACCGCCAATGAACCTCAATTTTAATCGGCTTCTGAGAATGAAAATAAGTGACATGATGATGCCGCCATTTCCAGTCACCTAAAACCGTTTCGATATAATCATCTTTTTCATAAGCAAGATTTGAAAGGAACTGGTCAACTTTTTCCACATCTTGAATTGAGACCATCATATCCAAATCTCCACATGTGCGTAGCGAAAGATCACCATAAAGGTCTGAGGCAAGCACGGGACCTTTCAAAATAAGAAGGCGTATTTGCTTCTCAGAAAAAAAACGGCTTAATTGCTCCATTTCTCCACTTAGCTGGAGCATCCGAAAGGTGTTATTTCTATACTGTTGGTAAAGCGATTGAACAATATGTTCAGGAATCCATTTTTTGTCGATGAGTTTTAGCTTCGGAAAGAGAATTGGAAAGAGGCGATGATGCATAGCGAGCTCTAGAAATAAATCCCAATCCATATCAGTGAACCATTCTTTACTATTCAGGCGAATGGTTTCATCATTATCTCTTTTCACCATTTCCAATATCACTCTTAATTCATTAGGAATTCCCGTAACGTTAAGTTCCAATTGTTTATTCATTGTTTACTCCTAAACTTTTATTATCACCAATTCTTTTAGCGAACATTGCAACCACAGCAAACCGTTCCATTCCTTCAGAACCAGAGATATAGAATGGGCCACTACGTAGCCAAGCATGTGCGATTAGTTTTCCTTTCTCGTCTTTACCAGTCCCTAAATAGAGTGTGCTTTCAATCTTTCTTCTTTCTAGCATCTTCATTGCAGCAATTGCCTTTACTAGGCACTGACTTTCCCAAAATGTATATCCGCTCATGATATGAATAACCTCTGATATTTGTTTAAGAATCTCCTTATTTGCCGTTAAAACTTTGGTCGTTTCCTCGTTTTGGTTACCTAAGGATGACGCTACCCGTGAGAATGGTAACAGCTTAATAACGCGCGCCCAAGCCAAAAGAATGAATGCTTCCAGAAACAGCCACTTCTTCTTTGAATTCAAAAGTAAAAATGTTTTAATCTTTCTCCATATCTTCATATTGGTTCCTTCCATAAAATAATTGGTATTTTCATCTAATCTAGTTATTTCTTCATTTTGCTTCTATATTACCCACTCGCAAGTTTCCTAGGATTATGTTGGGAAGATCATGAGCTGTAAAACGGGAAATTGGGCGGCGAAGTTGGAAGAGATCGACATTATTTACAATTCGAGCAGACGTTTTAAAATGCCAATCCATTAATCCAGATGGAGCGATGAGAAAATTGCGGTATGTATGCTTATATAAGGTATGGAAACGTTCAAGGCCTTTGACAGGTAGAACTTCAATTTCCTCTTCCTTTGTTTTTACCAATTCAAATATCCCCCCAAGTGGCAAAGATTCCCTAGAAAATTGAGAAGATACCGGAACAGCAAATTTTGTTTCTCTTACAACCAAAGGACGGTACTGACTTGAGTCCATTCCAAACTGAGTTAAACTTTCCTGCCAAAGCTTTTGATGTGGATAAGAAGGGAATACAACTGGTGTTCCCTCTTTTGTAAACTGGATTGGAATCACATCATCAGTAAGTAATGAATAACCTTTCGATAAAAACGCTGTAGCAATTGTCGACTTTCCTGCACCCGAATCACCTACAAAAGCATAAGCTTTGCCGTCAATCGCGATAACACTTCCATGTAAAGGGAGGATCTTCCTCTGCAATAAAATGATTCCCATACATGTGCCTAGAAGATATAGTCTTATCTCGTCTTCATCAGAGCCAACCAAAGGGGAAACGATTATCTTGTTTCCTTCTTTGACCAAATAAATCGCCACTCCAGGAACTTGAAACATCATAAAACTCTCTTTAATTACAAAAATGTCACATGAAACAACTGCTTCTGACCATAATTTAGATAAATCATCTATTACAATATCTACTGCTCCACCATCATAATTTTTATTATTTCCCTCAAATTCAGGTAAATGGATTTCACTATTAACCCTTAATCCAAATGCAGAATATCCATATTTATTTACTGTATTTAACATCATTCCTCACCTACACTTCTAATAGTCACTTTGATAAAAACCCTTATACTTTTAAGGTATAAGGGCTTGAAGTCTTTTAAAACAATAAAACCTAGCTTCCTAATCTGTCACGACAAGCAGCATTCGATTGTCCCTCATGGTTTTCATGTAATCCCTCAGATACATCGTAACAATCAGGATTTGCGTTACCTGGTCCATTCATCGTCATACTAACATCTAGTACTTCCAATTCTGGTTTATGCCATACTTTTTTCATCTATTTCACCTCCTTTCAGACTTTCTTATAAACCTATATACAATTAAACTCCGAGTAATAATTTTAAATTCATCTTCGAATATCATATCTGGTCGAAATTCTTTTCCTATATAGGAAATCGCCCCTTTTACGACTTCCATATTAACG
>CAURFY010000144.1:0-6315 GCA_963524115.1 uncultured Bacillus sp. | reverse complement strand
TGGCCTATAATTTGGCAAGGGATAAATATATACCGAGAATGTTTACAATTCGCGGGGACCGTTTAGGTTATTCAAATGGAATCTTGACGCTTGCGATTGGCTCAATTGTTTTAATTATTGCTTTTAAAGGACAAACAGAACAGCTTATCCCACTTTATGCAGTGGGGGTTTTCATACCGTTTACACTGTCACAAACAGGGATGATTGTGAAGTGGTTTCGTGAAAAGCACAAAGTATGGGTATATAAATTTATTATCAATTTGGTTGGTGCCCTAATTAGTTTCACCGTTATGATGATATTCTTTATTACAAAATTCGGTCAGGTTTGGTCTGTGTTAATTTTTTTACCGGCCATTGTTTATGGATTCCACCGGATTTATAAGCATTATGATTCTGTTGGTGAGCAATTGCGGCTTAAAGCGGGAGAAGCTGCCGTTCCGATTAAAGGGAATATCATAATTGTTCCGGTAGCTGGAATTACGCAAGTGGTTGAAAACTCGATTAATTATGCAAAAACTTTAACCGATCAAGTCATTGCAGTTTATGTTTCATTTGACAGAGAAGATGAAAAACTCTTTGAACAGAAATGGAAAAATTGGCAACCAAATGTCAGATTAGTTACTTTGCATTCCCATTATCGGAGCATCATTCATCCATTGACCAAGTTCATTGATACGGTTGAGCATAAGGCAAGGGAGTCTAATTACTGGGTGACTGTGTTAATTCCACAATTTATTCCAAAAAAGAACTGGCACAATATTCTCCATAATCAATCTAGCATTTTGATTCGAACATTCTTGTTATATAAGAGAAATGTTGTTGTATCCACTGTTCCCTATCATTTTAGAAAATAGTTTTAAAATACAAGTAACAAACCCATGCCAGGCAATTACATTTGCATGGGTTTTAATGTGATAAAGAATTTTTGCAGGTCAATAGCATAAATGGTGAGTTTAGTGTAGAATAGGTTTTATTAGATTTTTATTGAAGAAACTACATGAATTTTGTATGATGAAAACAATAATGTTTGTTTGCAACAAACAACAACTGATTACATATAATGTCAAGAAGATAAAATAGTTTACATTGGTGACTGATCAAAATTTATTGTCTGGACATGTTATTTAATTAATGAGGGATACTTTATGTTAATTCGTTATAAAAAAACGTTTGAGAAAATAGCAATGGGCTTATTATCATTTATGCCAAGTGAAAAAGATTTGAAAAAGCTCCAGCAAACCATGAAACAGTACGAAATGGATGAGCATTGGCAGCTTTTCCTGTGGAAAGAGGAAGATATCATCGGATTAATTGGTGTTAATATTGAAGAGAATTGTTTGCAAATTCAGCATATCTCTGTCAATCCTTCGCATCGTCACCATGGGATCGGCAAAAAAATGGTAGCGGCTTTAAAAGAAATGTATCCGGAAAAAGGGTTTATTCCAAATGAGTATACATCTTCTTTTATTGAAAAGTGTATAAATTGCGAAGGCACAGAAGGCGGGGAATGATTATTCCCTGCCTTCTTTATGTTTTTTTTTAGCCATTTCTCGGTCTTGAATCACTTTACTTCGGTCACGTAATAAATGACGGTGAATTAGTTCGTCTTTTTTAAGATTACTGTCCACCCCCCACTCCTGACCTTTATCCTGACAAACCCCTTTACACTTATCAAGTAAGTTCAGGTTGGTTAACGGTATGTTAAAGCTTGTGTAAGGAAGATTTGCCTTAATAGAGATGACTCGATTAGTTAAAAATGATAATAATTCCCCCATATCGATTCCAAGAGCACGACCAGCTTGTTTTTTATTCTCGAAAATAAGCATTGCCTTTTGTAAGGTTCGTTGAGCGCCACTGTTATTGCCTCTTCTAAAATGATAATTGGAGACGGCTAGTAATATTAAGCCGACCCAAATGGATTGTTTATCCTCTTTGACGGTCTCTTTCCAGTATTCTTCTAATATTTCATGGCATTCAAAATAATCGCGATCTCCGTGGAAATGAACTAAATATTGAATGTATGCATCCGGATACATAACGTACCTCCTTCGTTCACATATTTAAATGTACCATAAACAATGTTCATATCAATATCAACCAAAAAGAAAACCTAGCCATTTGCTAGGTTTTCTTTTTCTTAATATTGGATAGATCATTGGAGTCATAATATAGTGTCAGAGGACTTCATCTTTTCTTTATAACCAAGCAGCCCCAACAATGATTAATAAAATAAATAGGACAACAATTAACGCAAATCCTCCACCGTAACCAAATCCACCGGACATGAATCATTCCTCCTCTAAGCTGAGTTTTTACTTTACAAAGACATCATATGTAGAGGATGGCGAAGACGTTTGGGCGTTTGTCACCATTTTTGTTAACAAAATTCAACAGGTCTAAATTTCTATTGGATAACTTATCTTAATCCTCTATACTAAATATAGTCATTTTTGATAAAGACTTTAGAAATTTTGGTGAGAACAATGCAATATAATGTTAAGATAGATGCTTTTGAAGGGCCCTTAGATTTACTTCTTCATCTGATTAATCGGCTTGAAATTGATATTTATGATATCCCTGTTTCAGAAATAACGGAACAGTACTTATTGTATATCCATGCGATGAAAGAACTTCAGTTAGATTTGGCAAGTGAGTTTTTAGTGATGGCTGCTACATTATTGGCAATTAAAAGTAAAATGCTTTTACCAAAGCATGACGAAGAAGTGTTAGAAGACTTCGATGTTGATTTGGAAGAAGACCCACGTGAGGAATTAGTTGAAAGACTAATCGAATATCGAAAATATAAAGAAGCAGCCCAAGATTTAAAGTCTTTAGAAGAAGAGCGTAGCCTTATTTATACGAAGGCCCCGAGTGATCTATCTGATTACATAAATAAAGGGAAGCCGGATACAAAAGACCTCGATGTTTCGTTATATGATATGCTTGGCGCTTTTCAAAAACTACTGAGAAGAAAAAAGTTACAGAAGCCCTTGGCAACAACAGTTACAAAACAGGAAATTCCAATCCAAACAAGGATGGTCGAGATTTTAGCGGAACTTAAGCACTTAAAAGGTCGGAGAAGTTTTTATGACTTGTTCCCATACCTCGATCGTGGTCATATAGTTGTGACCTTTTTGGCAATATTAGAGTTAATGAAGCAAAAGGAAATTTTTGTTGAGCAGGAAAAGAATTTTGCAGATATCTTTGTCTCGGTAGGAAAGGAGTGACCGATTGGGGATGATTCAATTAAAAGGAATCGTTGAAAGTCTTTTGTTTGCAGCAGGAGATGAAGGGCTTACCATTAAGCAGGTAGCAGAGGTGCTAGAAGTTGCTGAACAAAAGGCAATGAACTTGGTTGAGGAAATGAAACAAGAATATGACAATGATGCGAATAGAGGCATATCAATCGTTCAGCTTGCAGGTACGTTTCAGTTAGCAACGAAGAAGGAAAATTCCCGTTATTTAAAAAAGCTTGTTGAATCACCAGGGACAAGCCATTTATCTCAAGCTGCGCTTGAAACGTTGGCCATCATTGCCTATAAACAACCAATTACTAGGATTGAAATTGAGGAGATTCGTGGAGTGAAAACAGAGCGTCCACTTCATACCTTAGCAGCAAAGGCACTGATAAAAGAAATTGGCAGAGCAGAGGGGCCAGGTCGTGCTTTTTTATATGGAACAACAAAAGAATTTCTAGACTATTTTGGTTTGAGAAGTCTTGATGAGTTACCACCGCTTCCTGACCGGGTAGAGGATGAATTTATTCAAGAAGAGGCTGATCTATTTTTTGGGAAATTCCAAGAAGCCATTGATTCGTAACTTTTCTGTCACATTTTATATTAGGATATGGTAAAATAAAATTGTTATTTCAATAATGATATTTTTTACTATTTTCTGATGTGTGAATGTTTAGAGGAGGGAGCCATTTTGATTTTAAAAAAATGCATAGGCTATGAATTGGAAAAAGAGAAGCCTAATACTTCGGAGGATTTTTTTAACCGAAGTGAAATTGTCTATATTGAAAATGGTGAAGAAAAAACCTTACATGTCTTATATGTCCGATTCTTTGATGAGCAAATCAGTGAATTCACACCATATAATGAAGACCCAATTTTCCATGTAGGTTCAAAGGAAATAAGTTTTAAAGATATTGTTGCACTTGCCTGTATCATAAAAAACCCTGGCTTTCGCCACCGGAAACGAGTATACATAAATAATAAGGTAGAGTTTGCATCCTACTTTCAGGATATCGATTTTGCAAAATTGCCAGAAATTTTTCAATCAATTGAGGAAAAACAGGGATATGAACTAAAATCTCCCTTGGAGTTTATCGTTCAGCCTCAATAAAAACAACACTAATAAGGGGGATATACATGGGAAATACAATTGTTAAGGCTCAAGTAGAAGATGTTAAGCATTTTTTAGCAAAAGCAATCGTTGGACTTGAGGAGTATTTAAATGAAAACACTCTTTCAAGTCTATTGGAAGAAAAACCAGGTAACCGTGAATATTATAAGCTTCTTTTAGGTAACATTCGGAAGTTACTTGTTTATAGTGAAGAAAGTTTAGATTCTTGCAAAGTTATTTTACAAACTGAAACTTTTCCTAAAGCAGCAGCTGAAAAGACACTGTATCGGATCTACCATCAGTGTATTGAAGAATTTTTCTCACCAAAAAGTGATGTTTGGTTTGAAGATAGCCGTTCTGCCTACACGGGTAAAAATTCGATTAAGCTCCGCCAAGAGGCTCCAGAAAAATTGGTTCACCTACTTGCAAGTCTTGAGGGTGAGTTCCAAAGAGTAAGAGAAGAGTTACAGTACTATGAAACTGATTATCGAACAAAAATGATGCAATCGAAATAATTAAGAAGGGGTGACCAATAGGTCGCTCTTTTTTTTGGTCACATTTTTTGTTTTTTTCATATGATAGAAACGATAAATAGGGAAAGTGGGGGGTACCATGACCAAGTTCGAAGGCTATGTGAAAGATATCATGGGCTGGAACAAGCAGCTAATGAATTTCTTGGAATCTGAACAAGTTGGAAAAAATGAGGAAATTTGGGGTAAACTCGAGCGTTTTACAAATATTATAGAAAACTTAGCTTCTTCCCCAAACCAAAGCCAGCTTTCTGTCATTCAAACCCAAGCTGAAACCCTTCAAGATGAGATGGAAAGATATTTTACAAAGAGGCAACAAATTGGCTCTGTTTGGATGAAGGAACCTGCCATCCATGTAGGAGAGCATTCCTTGCCTCCATTACCATACGCATACGATGCTCTTGAACCATTTATTTCTAAGGAAATAATGAAACTGCACCATGATAAACATCATCGTTCCTATGTTGAAGGACTAAATAAAGCAGAAAACATGTTGAAGAAAGCCCGTGAATCAAATGATTTCTCGCTTGTAAAACATTGGTCTAGAGAATTGGCTTTTCATGGATCAGGCCATTATTTGCATACGATTTTTTGGAATAACATGAGTCCAAAAGGTGTCGGTAAACCTTCGGGAAAACTTTTAGTGGCACTTGAATCCTATTTTGGAAGTTTTGAAACCTTTAAAAATCAGTTTGCCGAGGCGGCTAAACAAGTTGAAGGAAGTGGATGGGCAATCCTTGTATGGTCTCCTAGGTCACGCCATCTCGAGGTTCTCCAATCTGAAAAACATAGTAATCAAACCCAATGGGATACAGTTCCTGTCCTTGTCCTTGATGTTTGGGAACATGCCTATTATCTTCAATATAAAAACGACAGAGTGGAATACATTAATAATTGGTGGATGATTGTAAATTGGAAGGATGTAGAGAAAAGATTTGATGAAGCGTCCAACCTGAAATGGAAGCTTTATTAATTATTTGAAAAATGATTAAAAATCCATGGAATATCAATAACGGGATCCGGTTCCTATCACAAACACATAAAAATGTAACAAAAAATGACTAACAAATTGTAAGTTAATTTGTTGGTCATTTTTTGCTTGTTTCGAAGTGATGCCCTCCTTGGATTTGTAGTCATAATGGTTTTTAAGTTGCATAAACTTGTACAAACCCAAAAAGGAGACGAGGTTTCTATATGAAAAAGATTTGTAAGCTAGTGCTCTTTTTCTTCAGCGTATCTATGTTTATTATAAATCTACCGCCCACAGCCGAAGCTTCTGTTTCCGTTAACGCACGAAGTGCTGTTTTAATTGAACAAAATTCCGGGCGTATTTTATATCAAAAAAATGCATTTGAGGTTAGTAGGATTGCCAGTATTACAAAAATCATGACTGCTATTTTAGCAATTGAATCAGGACAAATGGAGGAAACGGTAACCG
>CAURFY010000143.1:0-6318 GCA_963524115.1 uncultured Bacillus sp. | reverse complement strand
TTAGCAGGATAAATAAAAAATTGCCGAGAAAAATACTCTTTCTCGACAATCTGACTTGGTCAGAAGACCAAGTTTTTTTGTTTTACTTTGTTATTCCATTCCCTGTTGGAAATGATCACGTTTATCCATCAATTTCCGAACCTGTTCTTTTGGTGTCCAACACTGAAATTGGTACTTTGGATTCGTCTCAAATCCTAATCTTCCGCAATAATAGTTCATTTTTGCTTCTTTTTTTTCAATCTTAAAATTTACGCATGTTGCACAAACATGAAAGCAATTATGCATATTTCCACCCAATTCATGCAAAATTTAATAATCAAAACAGCATTACTTTATTGGTGTACCGTATCAAAAGAGTTGATTTGTCTCTCCACTTCCAATAATTTTTCAATTGGAAATTCATCACTTAGAGAAGCAATAATCCCTTTATAAAATTCATCAATCTGTTCGGAAATATGATCAATCATTCTACCTGTTTCAGCTTCAAGAGTGTGAATATAGAAGGACTTTACCTGATCTCCCTCCGACTGCAAATAATCATCGGCAGGCTGCTGTAGAACCTTTTCAAGTTCCTCCTGCATCAATTTTTTCTCATTTTTTTCAAAAAAGGACTTTGCATTTTTAAAGAAAGACAACGCCTTTTGAAACATCCTCATATCAATCGTCTGGAAGGCAGTCTCCACTTGAAGCCCTTCCATTTTTTTCGACTCATATGGTGAGAAGGATAAACTATTGTTTTTCCGTCTAAGTTCCTCGGTTAGATGTTCAAGTCTTTCCTTTAAAATTTTTCCGATGAATGCTTCTAATCTTAAAGTGGTTGCTCTAATTTCTTGAGAAAAATCAAATCCGAGCGAATCGATCAGCTCCTGCAATGACATTTGTAAGGCCTTTTTCATATTTCGCCCATCTTCCTTTAGAACTGCCGGACTAAAGGATTCCTTGAAAAAGTCACTGAATCTGAAAAATACCCTTTGTTTAATGTAGAAAAGAAGTTCATCGGCTTCCTGGGTTAACCGTTTTTTCAAGAAACCATCTGTTTGTTGCTCAAGATAATTCTTTAGTTCCTTATGTTCGGCGATCGTGTGTAATCGTTTTGTTTCTTTCACCGTTTTATCTTCTTGTGCTGATGAAATAAGTTGATTCAAGATTTGAACGGCACGGTTGTGCTCTGCTTTAGCAGCGTCCACGACCATTTCCTTTAGCTCTCCTGATATGAAATGATAAAAGGCATTTTCAAACAGTTTAATTCGCGATTCATTTGTGGTTAATTGCTGTAATTTTTCTTGAATCGCCAACAAGCTTGAAATAGCAAACATGTTAGGCTTTCTAATCCCATATCCAATTAATTGCTCTTTTACATAGTTTATTACTGTAGACATTTCCTCATCACTATTCGCAAGGTCAATCGCATTAATGATAAAGAACATCTTATCTAATTCAAAGGAATCCTTAACCCGCCCTAATTGGATCAGGAATTCACGGTCAGCCTTCGAAAATGCATGATTGTAATAGGTAACAAACAGGATTGCATCTGAACTCTTAATATACTCAAACGCAACATTGGTATGACGAGCATTGATTGAATCTGCTCCTGGGGTATCCACAAGGGTGATACCTTCTCTTGTTAATGGACAATCGTAGTAAACATCAATCCAATCAACGAGGCAGGATTTTTCTTCCAAAGCCACAAAATCACGAAATGCCTCCAAATCCGTTTCTATTACTTGACCAAGATGAGTTTCATAGTTTGCAAACCCATTATAAAATGCTCGCAAAAACGCATAATGCACTTTACTATAGGCATCTAAATGTTCTTCATTGCCCAGAACTTTTTCAATTTTCACAACTGCATCAGCAAAATTAGTTGCATCAAAATCAAATATTTCCAAAGAACGTTTAACATCTTCAAGTAGTATAACTGGACTTTTAAGCTTCACTAATACTGTTCCATGTGGGTGAGCTTGATCAATAGGTTTAATTTTATTAATCGCTGCTGTTGTTGGGTTTGGTGAAACAGGTAAGATTTTCTCACCAATTAGCGCATTAGCAAAGGATGATTTTCCTGCACTAAATGCCCCAAATAATGCCACTGTGAATTGCTGACTTTCTAACCGCTCTGCTCTTAGTTCTAACTCAGAAGAAATTTTCTCTAAACCTGGTACAGAGTGAACTTTTTGCGCAGAAAACTTCAAGTGTTCTACAATTCGCTCGACTTGGTTTTTGGAAAATGTATTTGATAGATTTATTTGATTTTCTTCTATTTCTATAACTACTTCAGTTTTTTCAGATTCGATCTTCTGTCCTGAATCCCGGACGATTTCTACCTCTTCCTCAACGGATTCCAACATTGTATGCGCTTGCTGTAAAAAAGGAGTGAGATCTATTTGGTCGCTTAACGTTGTTTCTATTACATTAGCAACATTTTCTTGTTTCTTGTTAAGCCATTCAAGTTGCCCCATTGCCGTTTGGAATGTTTGTAAGTGTTGGAGTTCTCCCTTAAGTTGACTAGCGGTCATTTCATTTTGTTTTCTTACTTCGTTTTGGTAAAGCGCTTTTATTTCCGCCATACTATTGCGAGATAGCTTTTTTAGAGAATTAGCTACATCATTGGTATAGTTTAATACGTACTCACCTGATAACCGTGCCCCTTGTTTAATGTTCTTCTCCAGAAGATCTACATTAAAGGATATTGTGATAGACTGGGCAACTTCTATTAATTCAGGTTTCTGAAAACCAGATTCTTTTAATGTTCTAAGTGACAACTCTCGCAAATGCCACTCTAATTGGGATTTCACCCGTTCAGAAAGATCAGTAAAAAGGCGGTCGAGTCGCTGTTGTCTTTCCAAATTAGTTTTATTTTTTGCAAAAAATAGACCAAGTTTAAAATCTGGCTGATTTGCTTCTAAATATTGTTGGGCAAATTCCCTTGTTTGAAATGGCATAATATAAGCATTATCTAATATTTTGTCGATTTCATCTTCTAATTCTTGACCAGCTTTCTCGCACGCTTGAGTCAAGTCATGTAATATACTCTCGATTTTACCCACTCGATCAAATAATGAAACTCGCTCACTATCAGAAAGAGAACTTAGTTTATCCTCTAAAGCGGAAATTTCCTGTTCATCTTGTTCTTTCATCATTTTCAAATGGTCATTTGTCAGTTTGACGAGAGATTGGTAGATAGTGGTAGGCAAATATTCTTTTCGATGATCAATTTTTTCATGTAGCAAATGTTGAAGCTCCAAAAACTGATTGTTAGGATGCTCTACATCTTTTAATGAAGTGTACAATATCTGTTCAGGTCTGACTCCCCATGAAGCAAACGATTGCGAAACACTTTCCTTAAAATCTGAAAAACTCAGTTCCTCGTCGCGGTGTTTATCGATTTGATTAATCACCAGGCACAATTGTTTCCCAGCTTGAGTTAATTCTTTTGTGAAAAGGAAATTCACTTCTGATTGGACGTGATTATAGTCCATGACATAAAAAATAAGATCAGCTAAATGAAGTGCAGACTCGGTTGCAATTCGATGGGCATCATCAGTGGAGTCAATCCCAGGTGTATCCATGATGATAACATGATTTGGAAGGCTTGCATTTTTATGACTGATTTCAACTGCTTCAATCTCATCGCCATCTTTACAATACGTTTTTACTTTTTCATAATCATAAGGTGCCAAATAAAGACGAGGCTTTCCTTGTTTGAAAAATACTTTTGCGTATTCTTCTCCTGCTTTAACCTTTACGAGGTTAGCACTTGTCGGAATTGGACTCGATGGAAGTAGGTTATCTCCTACTAGCTTGTTAATCATCGTCGATTTTCCTGCCGAAAAATGGCCGCAAAAAGCAATCGAAAATTCCTTTTCATCCAATTTCTTTGCTAACTGCTGTGCTCTCTTTGCTGTTTGTTCATCATGATTTTGCATAAAAAGCTCGTATAGAGCTGCAATCTTCCCAAGTAAAGATTGCTCCTTCTGTTTTACAATAAGAACCATACATATACCCCTTGTTTTCGTTATCATTTTATTTTATCCGATTTTTCAATCTTTTCCTATCTATTAGCATTCGAATTCATAAATAAAAGTTCTTAAATTCGAATGTTGGAGTAATAACTAAATGGCAGGGGGCTTGTTTTTGGTTCAGTCTTGGAGGACGTTCTGGTTCTGGCAAACTTCTTATTAAACTTTTAATTATTGGCTTTTTTCGTAAACATTGTTGCTATTAGAGAAGTAAGTGGTTGATTTCCGCTCCATTTTCACCGGTATGAATTATTTTAGGGATTTAACATTATTCACTTCATTATTTCGATGTGGAACCATGTTTTCGTCACCAGGCATAAGTCTCCACTTCTTTTTGACCACTATACGGAGCCATGTTCCTGGAAAAATAGACGTAACTAATGCCAACATTACCAGTATTGCAAAAAAATCCTGGTTAATAATTCCTGTTGAATAAGCAACAGAAGAAAGAACAATACCTGGTCCTCCACGATTATTGATTGCGATTCCAAGATTTAAGCTTGTTAGCGGGTCTTGTTTAATCAAACGGGAGGAAAAATAGACAGATAGTGTTTGAGTAACCGTAGCGAGTAACAAATATCCTATGAAGAACATAGGACTAAAGTTCTTAACAAGGTTTAATTGTAATCCCACAGTAGCAAAATAAATTGGAATAAACCAAGAGAATGATAGATTTGAAACGCCTTGTTCAATTCGTTCTGAAACAGTCCTAGGCATTGACAATTTTATAAGGATACCAGCCAAAAGTGCACCAAAAATGGTCTCTACTTTTAGAGTTCCGGCTAATGCTGAAAGCATAAACATGATGAATAAAAAATAACCCATATTTGAAGCCCTGAACAAAAAGTTTTGTTTTAGATAAGTTACCCGATTAAAAAGATAGTACCCAAGAATTAAAGTCCCTGCTATAAATCCTATACTCAAAACGATACTCACTAGCCCAGTTACTACAGTATAGTCTCCACCTTGACTGGCCAGAGCAGTTGCAAAGCCTAATAATATCCACAGCAATATATCATGGATCCCTGCACAAGTAATGACAATTTTGGCAAACCGTGTATGCATAATTCCTAAGTCAGTAAAAATTTTAGATATAACAGGTATTGAGGTTACCGCTATGGAAATAGCAATTACAATTTTCATTGCAAGCAAGTTATTTGCCGTTCCTAAGTAAGGCATGATATTTAAATGGTCCGCAGCAATCCAACCAATAATAAAAGCAGGGACTGTTGATCCTGCCACTAAAACCGATGTGATTTTCACATCATCTTTTGTAAAGTTCGTTTGAAATTTCAATCCCGAACTGAACATAAGCATAAGTAAACCAAATTGAAATAGAAGACCAAATAACTTACCTTCTTCTGGAAACCCTAAAAACAGCCAATGAAAAGTAGCTGGATAAAAATGGCCTAAAAGTGTTGGACCTAAAATTAGCCCAGCGGAAACTTCCCCAATCACTCGTGGAATGTACAAACGTTCAGCTATGAATCCTAATAAATGACTCACTGCCAATAAAAAGCCCATAGCAAAAAGAAAATGACTTATTTCTGACGCTTGTAAATTGAACATTTTTAACCTCCATATTCATATTTCTTATAACATATGTAAAATAATGGACAAAGTATAGGCAATAAAATAGTTAATTTTACTTAGTTATGAATAATTTTTAGGAGTTTTCACAACATAAGAATAAAAAGGAGTGAAAGTATGAAAAAGACTATGTTTGTTACCTTGTTTGTTTTACTAAGCTTTTTTTCAGTTCAAATTGGGAAATCTGCAGCAGAAAAAGAACCCAATACAGGGATTACAATGGAAAAGGCGAAACAAATTGCTTTGGGGCAAATAAAAGGGAAGATCGTTAGTGCGAAAATAGAAACTGAGGATGGAATCACCAAATTTGAGGTTATCGTTCAATCCCAAAATGGCCGTTTCGAAATTGAGATTGATAAAACAACAGGAAAGGTATTAGAAGTCGAAAAAGAGGGAGCCGAGGATGATGGACAACAGGATGATGATAAAAAAAGAGATGGTGATGATCAACAGGATGACTAATAATACTCTTTAGAACATGTGATTTGTTTTAAAAAGGGATTAATAATTCAGTTAAATGGGGTTCCAAAAAGTGGCAAAAACATGGATTTGCATTATGCTCATAATAACCTATCTCCTCCCTTCTATTGTTACCCAAGCACAGGAGGGGGATAACACTAAACAAACGAATGAAGAAATAAATGATCCAGAGATGAATTGTACTAAAAATGTCAAATTCTCTTCGAAAGAGCTGAAACAACTGGACCAA
>CAURFY010000142.1:0-6327 GCA_963524115.1 uncultured Bacillus sp. | reverse complement strand
TGCCATATCAGGAGCGACCATTCTGGGGAATGGCGAAGTGGCCTTAATTATCGATACAAATCAGTTTATTAACTAGAAAGGGGGACCTTCTCGATGGAAAACTTAGAAATCGTCGCCTTTAAAATAGGAGAAGAAGAGTATGGGTTAGGGATTAATTGTGTGCAATCGATCGAACGAATTCAGCCCATTACTAGAGTTCCCAATGCTCCGGCATATGTTAAAGGGGTTATAAACCTACGCGGAAATGTCACTCCAATCATTGATTTACGAACGAAGTTAGCCCTTGACCAGGTGGATTACACCTCAAACACGCGGATTATCATCACCAAATATGAGGAGATTGTATTGGGGTTAATTGTTGATCAAACAAGCGAAGTGATTGATGTACCACCAGAAGCAATTGAAATTCCATCTTCAAGTGGTTTTGATTCTGAATATTTTGCTGGAATCGCTAAAATTGATGGGCGTTTGATTATCTTACTAAAATTAGCCGAGTTAATGAAAACTGCAGAATGTGTTTCCGGACATAGTTAATATCGTTTTTTACCAAGGAGGAAGGGGGATCGTAGGATGGACCAGACTGAATTACAGGAATTTAAAGGACTGATTTTTAAAGTTGGACAGGAAGAGTATGGGGTAAACATCAATCAAGTTGTCTCTATTGAACGCATGGAGCCCATTACAATTTATCCAAATAGGCCCGCCCATGTATTAGGAGTAACGACGATTCGAAATGTCGTCATGCCGGTTGTAGACATACGATCTGCTTTAACGGGAGAAACGCTAAAGCCGACAGATGTGACCAGAATCATCGTGGTCCAAGTGTTTGGGAAAGAAATTGGCCTTGTGGTTGATTCCGCGAAGGACGTGTTGGATATTGCAACAGATACAATTCAACATCCGAACCTTTTAGAAAACAAAAATATTTCTTATTTAATGGGAATATCGAAACTAGTAGACAGGCTAATCATACTCTTAGACATCGAGAAACTCCTCGAAAATACGACAAATCTTGATGAATTAAAAGAAATAAAAGATGCGCTTTAGGTTTTAGAAAAACCGCTAGGTAAATACATAAATTCAAAAGGTGAGGGTAATCAAATGAAAAAAACCTGGGATAATCTATCCATGAATAAGAAGCAATGGTGCAGTCATCTAATTATGATTCTAGCCTACTTTTCTATTACATTTGTTGGGTTTTACAATGTCCAAAACTTAAAAGAACAAATGTATGAGATTGGTAAAACGCAAGTTCCAAAAACCGAACTAATTGGAAACTTAAGAGAAGAGATAACACGAGTACGTCTATATACCACTAAACAGGCATATGAGCAAAAGCCAGAAGATAAAGCGAAAATGGAAGCTATCGTTAAACAAGACATCGCAGAGTTAAGAAAGGATATTAAAAAAATCGGGAAATATGATAATTCGGCAGAAAACACAAAATTATTAACAGCTTTTAGCAATAATTCCGAAGAATATTTTGCAGGTATTCCGTCTTATTTTGAGGCATCAAGAAACAATGATTTTGATTTAGTCCATCATAAGATGGCCGTTTTGGCACCAATGGGTGAAAAAGCTATTGCCTCTCTTAATGAATACACCAAAAATAATCAAAAAGAAACTAATGCTGCGATTAAACAATACGAGAAAATCTCATCTAGATCCATTATGGAAAATATCATTGTTTCCATCTTTGCTGTTCTTTTAAGTATTGTCATCTCATCCCTAATAACAAAAATGATTAAGGGTGCTGTACATAAGGTGGAAGACAATGTCGATATCACGACAAAATCAGTTGATGTGATAAAAGATTCAATCGATAAAACGAAAGTTAGTGCCCAAGAATTGGATACTTCCATGAAAAAAGCGAATGATTCGGTCAGTGAACTTGTCGCTTCTATACAGCAGGTGGCAGGAAACACCAATGAAACAGCAGCAGGAGTGGAGGAAGTTTCTGCAGCGGTTGAACAAATGAGTGCTTCCATTAATTTAGTAGCTGAAAGTGCCATGCATTTAGATGCATCTGCAGTAGAAACTAACTCGGCTATTCAGGAAATGATGGTTTCAATTGAACAAGTAGCGGGAAATGCTGGTAATGTAGGTGCTAGTGTGGAAGAAATCTCTGCTGCTATTGAAGAAATGAGCAAATCTATTAAAGGTGTTAACGAAAATGCTGTAGGTCTAACCCTTTCGGCTGAAGATACATCCAAGGCAGTTGAGGAAATGGTCTTCTCAATTAATCAGGTAGCGGGAAGTGTGCAAACCGTTAATCATCTTAGCAATGATGTTAAGAAGGATGCGTTTGAAGGAACCAATTCACTGAATGAAACATTGAATGGCATGAAAGAAATTTCCCAGGTGATTGACCAAGCAAGTGATGTCATTGAAGGATTGGGAAAAAGCTCTGAAGAAATTGGTAGCATTATTGAAGTAATTGATGAAATAGCAGAACAAACCAATCTATTATCACTCAATGCGGCAATCGAGGCAGCGCGTGCTGGGGAGCACGGAAAAGGTTTTGCAGTCGTTGCTGACGAAGTACGTAAACTGGCTGAGCGTTCAGCAAAAGCAACAAAAGAAATTGCTAGTCTCATTAAAGGGATTCAAAACGAAACAGCAGTGGCAGTAACTTCAATTAAAGATGGTGCCAACAAAGTAAAAATTGGCAATCAATTAGCAGAAAAAACGAACCAGGCAATTAAGAAAATCTCGGAAGGAATTGCACAAGTAACCGAGGAAATGAACCAGATTGCTAATGCAACGGAAGAACAAACGAAAAACAGCAAAATACTTGCTAGTGGTGTAGAGAAAGTAACAAAACAATCATCTGAAATGACTCATTCTACGAAAGAACAATCGATCACCGCAGAAGAAATTGTTAAAGGGATCTTGGACATAAAAGATCAAGTCCAACAAATCTCTGTTGCCACGAATGAGGAAGCGAAGACGGGACGAACCATGGTTACATCCATTGAAAAAGTAAGCAGTCAATCCAGCTCCGTGACGAATGCAACGAAAGAACAGGCACTTACAGCTCAGGAGATTGTTCGTAATATTAATAATATGAAAGAAATGGTTCAACAAATGAATATCGCCACAAGCGAGCAAGTGAACTATGGGCATGAGATAGCCGCAGAGGTTAGAAATGTTAACAATCAAACTGGAGAACTATTCGTCACGATTGAAACTCAAACCAACGAGGTGGAAGAGGTCGTCCAAGCGATTACTGATGTTAAAACACATGTTCACAAGCTGGCATAATCTGGAATTGGAAAAACGCCTCCCGTTGATATATTGGAAGGCGTTTTTTCATGTTTGACTGATTTTTCTTTTACTTGTAATGAAATTTTTGATAGTTTGGGTTATAATTTTGATATATTTTGATTACGTTTTTTATTTTGAAGGAATGGTGGTGAACCCCTAATTGAGAGTACAAGACCCACTTAGGGTAAATATAGGTGAACCCCGTCCCGCATCATCTGAGCGGTCTGCTGCAAATAACGCAGCTTTTCAAAAAATTATAAACTCCTATTCGAAGGACCTCACCGAGGAGCACCTCCAAAAGATGCTTGAGGAATTAGATCAACAAGGAAAACAGTTAAATGAAAATCCGACCTTTGCAGAACTACGCAAGTATAAGGATTTGGTTAAGAAGTTTATGGGTGAGGTAACAAAAAACGGGGTAGGCATGTACCAGACTGAAAGCTGGGACCCGTATGGAGGAAATAAAACACTGAAAACGGTTCAAATACTGGACCGCAAATTACTTGACTTAACAAATCACGTCTTAAATCAACAGAATTCGAGTTTGTCCCTCCTGGAAAGAATCGGTGAGATTAAAGGCTTATTGATTAATCTTTATACGTGACATGAAAAGAAAGGAAGAGTGTAATTGCAACTTCTGATCATCATTCTATTAGCCCTCAATTTCATTGGAGTTCTTTTCTTAACTATTCGTAGTATTAAGCAGCCGAAAAATGACTCCCAGACTGTACTGGGTCAAAAAATATTAGAAAATCAAGGGCAGCTACACCGACAATTGATGGAAGTGAAAGCAAAGCAGGAGCATTATTATAAATCCATTAAACAAGAGTCCAAACAATGGAGGGCTGAGAAGCCAACTTTTGAGCCCCCACTTCTAGCCGAAACAAAACCAAAAAAAGAACAGAATTTATTTTTAAATGACCGATATAAAGAGATTTTTGAATTAAAGGAACAAGGTTTAACGGCAGATGAAATTGCGAAAAAACTTGATAAAGGCTTTGGGGAAGTTTCGCTCATTCTCGAGCTTGCTGCTCAAGAAAAAGCATAAGGAAGGGGTTTTATCATGATAAGAGGGTTAAATACAGCAGCTTCAGGCATGTTTTCATTGGAGCGAAAGCAGGAAGCGTTAGCTAATAACTTGGCAAATGCCCAAACAGCAGGATATAAGAAAGATGATACGGCTTTACAAGCATTTCCGAAGTTATTTATGGATCGAATCAGCAATCTGAATGGAAGTGGAACTGCAGCCGCTTCAGGCACTGCCCAAGTTTCTGGACATTCCGTCCCAATTGGCGTACTCACTACCGGTGTACTTGCCCAGGAACGCATTCCTAGCTTTACTCAAGGCCCCCTTGTTCAAACGGATCAGCCGCTTGACATCGCGATTAATGATCAGGATATTCCTACGCAGCTTATCAATGGCCGGCAGGTGAAACCGACAGCAATGTTTGCTGTCCAGCTCTCGGATGGAACCGTTGGATACACCCGGAACGGGAAATTCGATTTAGACGCCAATGGGAATTTGGTTACGTCTGAAGGCTATCGGGTGCTAGGTGCCAACCATCAGCCGGTGCAAATCCCCCCAGGTGTTCAGAAAGAGGATTTGTACATAAATCAGAATGGCCAGATTATTACTCATCCTGATGACCCGGCAAGAACTCAATTTGCTGGTGAAATTGGAATAGCCATTGTGCAAAATCCAATGGATCTCCGTCGAATGGGTGCAAATGTCTACCAATCGGCTACTCCTGCACCATTTATCCAAGACCCAGGGAATACCAATCCCGGTGTAACCCTTAATCAGGGATCAATTGAACAATCCAATGTCGACACGGGACAAACGATATCAGATATGATGATGACCGTCCGTGGTTACGAGTCAAACCAAAAAGTAATTAGTGCCTATGATACCTCATTGCAGCAACTGTATTCGGTGGGAAAGATTAATGGGTAAATCCCGATAAAGATAGGAGATAACGAATTTGAACACGTCACTATATATCTCTTCAGGTGCACTGCAGGCATTCCAGCAAAAAATTGATACTTCTGCCAACAACATTGCCAATGTTGACACGAATGGCTTTAAACGGAAGGACCACAGCTTTTCGGAAATTTTAGCTTCTCAAATCAATAATTTGGGCACGGCAAGCCAGGAACCCGGACGGCTTACACCTAATGGACTTCGTGTCAGTTACGGAACACGTTTGGGTCTTACCCAGCTCGATATGAAGGAGGGGAAGGCTTTGCAAACTGGGAATCCATTTGACTTAATGATTAATGGAAACGGATTTTTCCAAGTGGGCTATCAATCTGCAGATGGGAACGGCGAGGTTCATTATACAAGAGACGGCAATTTCCACTTGAGCCCAAATTCGGCTAATCCGGGAAACTTTTATTTAGTCAATGCTAACGGCGGTTTTCTGCTTGACCAAAATGGAACGCCAATTGAACTGAGTGGTCAAGCTGATGTTAGTATTGATGCAACAGGTCAAATTCAAATTAAGAATGGCCAGGGTGTCACTTCTATTTCGCCACAAAGGGTGGCGACGGTTGACATTCAAAATCCAAATGTATTAAAAAGTGCTGGTGGCAATGAATTCATGCTCGATCCCACTATGTTGACGAATGGAACAAATGCCGCAAACTTCATAACGGTTATGGCACCAGGAGAGGCTCAGATTTCCTCTGGGTATATAGAAGGTTCCAATGTCGATTTGACAAAAGAAATGACCGATTTAATCGCAACACAGCGGGGCTTTCAAATGAATGCCAGAGCGGTTTCCTATGCTGATCAAATGGTGGGGATTGCTAATAACATATTAAAATAGGTTGGCTTGAGAGGCGTTTTGACGTCTCTTTTTTGTAGCTAAACTTTTTATGAAATTAACCGATTAATATAAAATGAGTATTTTTAAAAATAAGGCTCTGTTAAACTAGAATGTTGATTTCCGTTCCAGGCGCTTCGCTTTCCGCGGGGCGGGCGGTGAGCCTCCTCGGCGCTAAAACGCCTGCGGGGTCTCACCTGTCCCGCTGCTCCCGCAGGAGTCTTCGCGCCTTCCA
>CAURFY010000141.1:0-6361 GCA_963524115.1 uncultured Bacillus sp. | reverse complement strand
TCCTATATCATCTTTTTATTCGGTGCACAATACTTAGGTTCAATTTTAGGATGGTATCGAAATGGATGGTGGGATACCTTTCTCCACTTAATTAGTGGGGCAATTCTTGGTTTTGCAGGAATCGCTTTATATGAACGACTTGTCCATAGAGAGGCTAGAAAGGAAATTTCTTCATGGATTATCTTCCTTTTCATCGTTTCATTTGCTGCTCTTGGTGGTGTCATATGGGAGATTTATGAATTTAGCTCAGATGTGTTTTTGAACATGACGTTGCAGGGTGGAGGAAATTCCGACACGATGACGGACTTGATTGCAGATACGGTTGGTGGTCTGATAATCGCAGCTTGGGCTGGAATACGGACAAAAATGAAACTGAAAAAATGAGCAGGTGAAAAACTCCCAATTTGGTAATAGGGAGTTTATTTTTCTTTTTTTATCTGAAGTTTAAACCAAAATGATGTTCCTTTTCCCTCTTCACTATCTACTTGAATAGTGGTATGGTGTAATTCTAAAATTTCTTTCACAATTGATAGCCCAATCCCAGTCCCTACCTGCTTTGTTCGTGCTTCATCTTCTTTATAAAATCGCTGCCAGATATACTTTAGATTTTCTTTCTTGATTCCTGGCCCGAAGTCCTTTACGGTAAGTTTCGCAAAATCGTCCTCGACAGAAACTAAAATTACCTCAATTGTGGAATTTTCCGGTGAGAATTGAATCGCATTTTGTATCAGATTAATAATCACTCGATCAATTTGATCACGATCGGCAAACACATAAATATCCCTTGTTTCGTCCGTGATAAATTGGATTTCAACCTTACTTTTAGTTAATTCAGGGTCCATCCTGCCAATCACTAATCGGACCTCTTCTGATAAATTAAAATCACTTGGATATATCTCTAATTGTTTCGATTCCATTCGTGCGAGATCAAGGAGATCCGCAACGAGCTTAATCTGACGTTCCGTTTGTTCTTTCATTATTTTGATGTAATGTTGTTCCTTCTTTTTAGGAATGGTTCCATCTAATAATGCTGTCAGGAAGCCATGTAAGGAGGTCAAAGGCGTTCGCAAATCATGGGACACATTAGCAACGAAATCGCGTCTCATCTTCTCCACACCCGCTAGTTCCCCGGCCATAAAATTTAAGTTTTTAGCCAATTCCCCTATTTCATCATTTGATTTCACTTTAACCCGCTGTTCAAAATCCCCCTCAGCCAGGGACCGGGCCACTTTGCTCATTTTCTTTAATGGCGTGGTTATTTTCTTAGAAATAATAAAAATCATAATCGCTATGACAAGGATGGTTGCAATAACGGCAATAAGTAACAGTAGACTTACGTTCCGAAGATCCTGATCTACGTTATGAACGACGATAATCATGGCTTTTTCCTGATTAGAATTTTCAATAGGAATCCCAACTAAAGAAGCCCTTTTATGGTTTAGCATCTTAAAAGTAGTTCTTATCTCCTGTCCCTTTATAACTTTGCTTATCATTTCTTTATTTGCTGTAAAACCACTTACCTTGATTCCGGCTTTATATAGTAATTGTCCATTTTCACCATAAAAATAATAGGTGAGATTTTGCCCTTGACCAGATCCAATCAGGTCAAAGGTTGATTTTTTCATTCCTTGACTCCAGCCCTCTTGATTTGCCTTGTTCATTACATCCTGAACATCGCTGATATACTCATTAATATATTGAGTATGTCTGGTAGTGATATCTTTTTTGAACATAAAGTAAGAGATTGTCGTAAACAACAAAAATGAAATCATAATGATAGCAATAAATGTAAAAAATAGCTTTCCAAATATCGTCGTCGATTTAAATTCCTTTTTGAACTTCAAATTTATAGCCTACCCCCCTTATTGTCTTAAGGTTCCAAGCTGGTTCATCCTGTAATTTCTCACGGATTCGCTTGATATGAACATCGACAGTTCGGGGATCCCCTTCATATTCGAATCCCCAAATTTCATCCAACAATTGTTGTCTTGTAAAAACTTGGTTGGGACGAGTGGCTAAATAATATAATAGCGTTATTTCTTTTAGGGGCATCTCTATCTCTTCACCGTGTAAATACACCTTATATTCGGCAAAATTAATCGTTAGGGTTGGGTATTCAACGAGTTTTGATTCCTCCAGCAGCGGATTACTTCTTTTTAAAACCGCTTTCACTCTTGCCATTAGTTCTTCAGGTTCGAAAGGTTTGATCACATAGTCGTCTACGCCCAATTCGAAACCTTTTAATCTGTCATAAATTTCTCCTCTAGCGGTTAACATGATAATCGGTGTTTTATAGTCAATCCTGATGAATTTACAAACCTCCCACCCATCCATTTTTGGCATCATAACATCAAGTATAACCAAATCTGGTGTTTGTTGATAAAATTTATCTAATCCCGCTTCTCCATCGTAAGCGAGATCCAATTGATAGCCATTCTTTTCCCCATATAAGCGGATGAGTTCGCAAATATAAGGATCATCTTCGATCACGAGTATTTTTATTTTAGACATTCGTCAAGATCACTTCCTGTGTCAAAGACTAATTCAAGTTTTTAAAAACATGACTATTTTATAGAAATCTTTTGCAGATTCATAACTTCCCCTTGAGAATAATTCCTTGTAACAAGCTGACTTCAGCTTGTTACAAAAGAGCATATATCGTTGAAGGGCTGATTTAAAGAGAATTTTTCAAGAAAATTACTCGTATCTAAGTGATTCCATTGGATCGAGCTTTGCCGCTTTTGATGATGGTAATAAACCAGCAATAATACTAATGATGGTACTAGTTGCCAACCCAAAGAACATATTTCCAATCGTAAGATTGATTAATTTTGCACCAAACTGGTCAACCAATACCTTGTTTAACAATAAACTTATGACAATTGCACTCACAACAGCAATAAAGCCACTAAATAAACCAAGTAAGGCAGATTCAGAGAAGAAGATTCGTTTGATATCCTTTTTTCTTGCTCCAATTGCCCGCAGAATTCCAATTTCCCTAGTCCGCTCCACAACACTAATATAAAGTACAACTAGGATCATGATTCCTGAAACAATAAGAGATATTCCGGCAATGCCTGCTAATAATAGTGTTGCCATATCTAAATAGTTTGTCACTTGTTTCATAATTTTTGCTGTTTTTGAGCTAGAATAACCTAACTTTTCTATTTTAGCTTTGATTCCATCTACATCTTCTCGTTTTTCAGCATATGCATTAATTTGACTTGGTTTTAACACCAATCCTTTGTCACTATATATTGTTTCAAGGGTTGAAAAAGGCGTATAGGACATGACCATTCCTGGTGTTTTATCTTTTTGATCCGTTATTCCAGACACCGATAATTCTTTTTCAAGTATCAGAGGTTTATTTTGTTCATCAATTTCATTCACATAAAAGGTTACTTTTTTACCAACCAAGGTTTTATACGTTTTATCACTAGTTAATGATTTTGCTTCTGATTTTGTTAAGAGGATTTCATTTACTCCAGGTAGTTTCCCTGCTACCAGAAGTTCCTTATCAAATGACTTTGTTATAGTTTGAAGCAACTGGATATCAGTCCGTTTATTTTCATATACCGCGCTGCTTTTTCTGTTTACTGTAGTTTCTTTCTCCACACTTTTAACGTGGGATATCTTTTTTATTTTATCCAGATCTTTTTGTTCTAATGGTTTTGCTTCTGCTTGCATTTGTTCCCTTGGATTACCTTTATCCGCTTGTTCAGATTTATTTGTTATATCAATCATTAACGGGTTCAAACTTGAATTTATTTCATCGTTAATATATTTCGTCACTCCGCTACCTAAGGATAACATTAAGATGACACTTAAGATTCCAATGGATCCTCCTAAAGAAACAAGTATATTTCGACTTGCTTTTAACCTCATATTTTTTAATGCTAGTTTAAAAGAGGCGCCTAAACTAAGTGTTTTTGCTTTATTTTGTTTCTTTTCAGAGATAGTTTGATATCGTTCTTTTAGATTAATATCGTCTTTAATTTTTCCATCCTCAATTTTTACGATTCTACTACCTTTGTCAGCAACTCTTTGCGAATGAGTTACTGTAATGATCAGCATTCCCTTTTTAGCAATGTTATCTAATAAAGTTAGGATTTGTTCACTTGTTTCTTGGTCCAACGCCCCTGTCGGTTCATCGGCTAAAATAATTTCCGGATCATTTGCTAATGCACGAGCAATCGCAACCCGTTGTTTTTGACCACCTGAAAGCTGATTCGGTTTTTTGGTTAGCTGATTTGCCAACCCAACCTCTGTCAGAATTTCTACTGCTCGTTTATTCCGTTCCTTTTCACTTTTTGCCGTCATTTGCATAGCAATTGTTACATTCTCTAACACAGATAAATGAGGAATTAAATTAAAGCTTTGGAATACGAAACCAATTTTATTTTTCCGATAATCGTCAATTTCTCTTTCCTTCATACCTTTTAAACTTTTACCCTGAACGATGATATCTCCTTCAAAATCGGAATCCATTCCACCGATGATATTCATTAATGTTGATTTTCCGCATCCAGATTCGCCGAGAATGGATACAAATTCACCTGTTTCAAAGCTTAAGTTTACATCATGCAAGACCTTAACCTTTTCTTTATCGTAGAGTTTATAGGACTTTTTAATGTTTTTTAGTTCCAATAATTTCATGCTTTTCTCCTCGAATCGTGTTTTTTTAGAATTCATGTGGTACCACTTAACGCTGCTTTCATTTGAAATTATAGCACGCTAATATGAACTAAAAATGAACTAATTAATGAATACCTAAGGTTGGTAATAAAAAACTGCACCAGTGGAAAACCACGGTGCAGTTTTTTATTTTATGGTTTCAAGTCTATGTCTGTGTTTCAGTTTCTGTCCGGACTAAATATTGTTCAATTTGATTCAGTTCTAGCTTTTGATCATCCGTTGCACTTTCTAGCTTATTCACTTTTGTAGAATGAACACCCTTAAGGTTTGATTGCAGACTATGGCTGTCTTCACGATTTACCATCCCCTCACCTCCCGTCCTTTATATAGTGTGTAATCATTTATCTTCTATCCATTTGAAACAGTCCAATTGATTCGAAATCATTTAGTTGTTTCTTTAGCCATCGGTAATTGATCTAAGAATTTGTATTTAATCATAAGATTTGCAATATCTTCTCCATATTTCAAAGTTTCCCCCATTAACCGCATAAAGTGAGCCCCTATATCTTTTCTTGTGGTACTCGACAATGTTGCTCCATACCGAGCAGCAGCTTGTGAGGTTAATGCAGCATGTTTATACATCATAATTCGATTAGAAAAAGGGGAAGTGGTCGTCTCAAGAATTTCAGTTTCCCATGTTGGAAGCTTTGGCAAACCATTTTGGGACAAAACAGATTGAAACAATTCGAGATGTTTTTGAAAAATGTCAACCCCACGTTGAAATTGCTTTTTCATTTCCTTTGAATTAGTAACCTGAGAAGCCCCTTTAATAAACTCCTTATGAATCTCCGTCGCGCGAAAATTATATACTAATTGCCCTATTTCAAGGGCATTTATCGGCCTATTGTCATTAAATAAGCCTTGCAAATATTTTTGTGAACCAATTTTTTCTATTGTATCTGGGGCTGGGATATGTATTTCAGGGTGATTTAACCCTTTGTTTACCATTAAATCGACACAAAGGTTAAGTAGTTCCGATGCATTTTGAAGGCAATCTTTATAAAAAGACCGAATATCAGTACGGGTAGAATTATTTTGGGAAAGAGCATAAACTGTAATTCCTGCCTGAGCGAGGCCATATTTTAGCAAAACAACATAATGATCTGTAAAAATAGGAGAAGAATTAATTTTTACATCATTTTCATCAAATGGTTGGGGAAGAGGTTGTCCAGCTTCCACTAGAAATAATTTAGCTTGGTCCGCCTCTTGAAAGGCTATTTCTTCTGCAAATTTAAGCATTTTTAATACGGCTTGATCTTGAGTTGTTGCAATAAAGTGACGAGAAACCCAAACCCCCATGGTGTTTGCAACATAAGTGTTCCATAGATTAGAGATTTCTGCTGGCGTTAATTTTTTTATTACCAATGAGGTAGAACCTCCTTCATCAATTATTTGTTCTCCTTATCTTATACATTATTACCATAAAATCTTTGGAGATTTACTATTTTCCAAAAAATTAAAAAATGCCTATCAAATAAATCAGAATTTGATAGGCAATTTTTTATGACCTCCTTGTTATTTTGTTTTACCAGCCAATTCTTTCAAAGCATCTGTAAGTTGATCATTTAATTTATTTAAAGCGTCTTTATCAAGTTCAGTTGCTTCGGAACCTGCAATGGTAGGATCGAGATATTTTTCAATTTTTTCATATAAATCTTTATTATCC
>CAURFY010000140.1:0-6376 GCA_963524115.1 uncultured Bacillus sp. | reverse complement strand
ATTTGACAACCGAACAGTTTATTTCAGAGAAAAAAGATAGTGAATTGGCTTCCTTAAAAGCAGATATGGTATTATTTGAACCGTTCATTTTAAAGAATAATGGAGTAATTGCTATTGATAAAACCCTCGCTGATTTAGATACGATTATTGGATCGGTTAAACAAGCTACGCCGAATACGGTTTTTCTTTTACAACCATCCTACCCAGTCTATCAAGCTAAGATCTATCCAACCCAAGTTAGTCAGTTAAAGAAATATGCTGAGGAAAAAGGGATCACCTACCTTAACCATTGGGGAGTTTGGCCAGACCCAAATTCAGACGAACTTAAGACCCTATTATCCGCTGACCAAGAGGGACCGAATGAGAAAGGACATCAGCTTTGGAACGATTTTATTTGTGATTACTTAATCAGTAAATAGGAAAATCAAAGGCAGGCATTCCAATTAATGGGTGCCTGCCTTTTGTCTTTGGACAGAATCTTACAATGCCGTGTGGAAATTCAACAAATTTCCTGGGCAATTTTACATTTATTGTCGTGGCTTGCGCAATTTGTCTCTCCAGTTAGGAGCTGATACTCACCCATGTATGTAGGGAACTGTGCGCATTTACGTGAATGAGGTCGCCTTCCCCTTCATTGAAAGCGTTATTTTGGGCCATCCATGGTTCGACACAAACGAATTCCTTCCCAGCCTCAGTCCAAAGAACAATATACTTAAATTCAGGAGCGTAGCTCATGGTTATTTTTCGCTGGAGCTCAGGCAGTTCAAATGAAATTTGATCATCCTTTGGGTCGGTTATGATGAATGATTCCAACTTATCAGTTAGATCGAGCATGTTCGTGAATGGTTTTGTAGCCATATCGTTGTAATCCAAGTATTCAGTCGCGTTAACATCGTAGACAAGTTGCTTATGAGCTGTATTAAAATAAGGATGAAAACCAGCGGAAATAGGCATGTCTTGATCCGACTGGTTACGATATTCCTGAAAAATAGTTAGCTTTGTACCAACTAGTTGATATTTAAACAAAAGCTCGAGCTCAAACGGATACGATTCTATTGTTTCATCATTACTCTTCAATGAAATCGAAATGGATGCCGAGTCAGTTATCTCCAACCTGACTACTTCCCATGGCAGATTTCGGGCAAACCCGTGATTTTTCATGAAGTAGGTTTTCTCACCTAATCTGTACTGACCTTTTCCCAGCTGGCCGCTGATTGGGAACAAAATCGGGATCCCCCCTCTTACATTCGCCTCACGTCCATAAAAGGTTTCAGGATTTAAATAGAGAAGGTCCTTCCCTTCCACTGTAAAACCAATGATGATTCCCCCTCGCTCTGGCGCCACCTTAACTGAAGAATTTGCCTCTGTATCGATTAATTCATAAATAAGCATGCCATGATCAACATATTGATCCACTTTGAACATTTCAGCTTGCTCCCTTCATGATGTTTTCGGTTTATTTTATCGTATTCCGCTACTGGCTACAAACATCGCTAGTTGAGTGACACCAGTTTGTCACCATTCTTAGATTTTTCACGCAATAGGACCTTTTTATAAAATAAAGCCTGTTTTAGTGTCCATTTTCGATTTTTGCCTAGCTGAAAATCAGAAAATGCCCTAAGGAAAATCAGGTTTCTCCGATTCGTCATAATTTTTCAAAAACGATATGGTTAGGTTACCCGGGAATAAAATGGTGAGCGCGCTTCCCTGAAGGGATTTCTTCATGGAAGGTTTTGAAGAGTTGGCAAAGCAGTATGAACCAATGATTAATAAAATCATGAAATTACTACACATTTATAAAGATAAGGACGAGTTTTTCCAACTTGGTTTGGTCGGCTTATGGGAAGCTAAATTAAAGTTCGACCCTAACAAAGGTGAGTTTACCAACTATGCATTCACGTACATTAAAGGTTTATTTTTAACAGAGATGTCGAAAACAAATCGGCACGCGGAACGGACGGTTTATCCGTTGGATGAATTTTGGGAGGTTATTGAGGATTCCGGTGCTGAGGTGCCCTTTGAGGTGAAGGAGTTGCTTACTTATTGTGAGTTTCTAACCGTCGGGCAAACGAAATGGGTGTTGTACTCTTGTGTGGATGGGTTGAGTGTTAGGGAGATTGCTGCCAAGGAAGGTGTTTCTGTTTCTGCGGTGAAAACGTGGCGGAATGGTGCCAAGCGAAAAATAAGAGAGAGACTGGCTATTGTCGAATAATCCAACTGCCCCAAACCTGTCAAAATACTCCACTTCCCCACGGAAAGGTTTACCACTATAATAAAAGTAATATGGGAGAGCTCGATTAATGCTCTCCCCTTACTTTGACTAGATGCGAGTGATGAATTAATGCCCAGAAAAATTGAATCTGCTAAAATCTACTTAACCATAGTGTCAATTATCGGAATAGTGGCATTCTTCACGGTGCAACAATTCCATTTTAGAGATAGCTTTGCAACGACGATTTCCTTTGTGCTACTGGGTGCGATTATGCTCCTAAGCCACTTTATGATTACCATCCCACCGTATGAAAAAAATATTTCGATGGATTCTGCCATTTACTTGGCTATTTTATTTTTGTACGGGCCAAGCCTCGCCTTAAATATTCTATTGCTTAATTCGGTTGTTTACGGAATTTGGAAATTCAAGGTTGCTTGGTGGAAACACGTATTTAATTTCGCCAGTTATTCGTTAATGATTATCCTATCGTATGATATTTTTATTTTGTTTGGTGGGAAGGTTGGGGAGATTCAAACCACGCACTTATTGCCATATATTCTTTCGTTAAGTAGTTTTTTCGTCATTAACATGATCCTGACGATCCATTATTTTTTATTAGCCACAAAAGAGAGTAAAATGGCGGTCCTCCACGATTTATTAATGGATAAGACATTTTTTATAAGTTATTTTACTTCCCTCCTATTGTCCTTTGTTCTTGGAATTTTAATTCACGAGGAGGGAATTTTCGGGCTGTATCTATTTGTTTGTATTGCGATGCTGTTGTCCCTTGCCTATCGACAGTACTTCCAACTTTTTCAAGAGGTAACCACAAAGGCAAAAATGGATTACTTGACTGGGTTATTTAATCACGGCAGCTTTAAGGAGTTGCTCGAAAAGGAAGTTAACATTGCTAAAAAAACGGATCTCCCGTTAAGCTTGGCACTGATTGATTTGGATGATTTTAAAAAATACAATGATTTATATGGTCATATTCAAGGGGATCAGTTGCTGAAAATATTTGGTAAATTATTAACTTCGTATACTTATTCCCAAAATTTTATTCCAGCTCGGTATGGTGGTGAGGAGTTTGCTATTCTTATGCCAAAGACGAATCGTAGTGATGCCTTAACTTTTTTGGAGTATTTTAGAAAAAGGATAAATGATACCTGGATTAAGGGAGTTGAAGTGCTACCTTACGGTTGTTTGTCGTTTTCAGCGGGGATTGTAGAGTACGAAAAGGATACGTATAGTACTTCCGAGCTCTTAAATAAAGCGGACCAGGCGATGTATTTGTCCAAAGCTAAGGGAAAGAATATGGTTCAAATTTATCAGGAAATTTTTGCTGAACCATCTTTTTTTATTGAAGAAGAGTTGGAGAAGGCTGATCAAAAATTAACCTTGTTCCTCGCTAAGGATGTCTATACTTATCGCCACAGTAAGCGGGTGTTCCAATATGCGGACAATTTTTCGCAGAAGCTAAATTTCGGTGAGCATGAACGCCAAATTTTCACGCTTGGAGCATTAGTGCATGACATCGGAAAGCTTGAAATTCCAAAGGATATTTTACTAAAAAAGGGGAAACTCGATCCTCATGAATGGGAATTGGTTAAAAATCATGTAATTTTTGGAAGGGATTTCATTTCGACGAATAAACAATGGGAGGATGTTCTACCATTGGTCGAGCTTCACCATGAACGGTATGATGGGAAGGGTTACCCCTACGGTTTGAAGGGCGAGAATATTCCGAAGTTGGCACGAATTTTGTGCATTGTTGATTCATTTGATGCGATGACAACAGAGCGGCCATACCAACCAACTAAATCTTTTCAAGAAGCGTTTGAAGAGTTACGAGTTTGCTCTGGCACGCAGTTTGACCCTCAGTATGTTGAGCCATTTATTCAAATGATTGAGGAACAATGGAGTTTGAAGAGTTCGGGGATTGCAGTGGATTATGTAATTTGATGGGATAGTAAAGCAGTGAGGACTGGATCCCCCACTGCTTTTTTTGTTGTGCTGTTACTTTTATGCTTTTCGTTGATATTTTGTTAATTTTTGGGAAAGATAAAGGAAACATGCATTTTCAGGGGGAACTTCTTAGTGGTTAAGGATTCATTTTTTAGTGATAACACGCATTACCGGAATATTTTAGATTTTCTAGATCTTGCTTTTTGGTCGACTGATTTGATATCTGGGAATGTCTACATCTCCAAAGGGATCGAAAGTCTGTTGGGTTTATCTCAAGCGGACTTTGTTAGGAATCCCCGCCTTCTTAAGGAGGCTTTTCATCCCAAGAGACGGGGTTGGATCCACAATATTTAGAGCTCGAAATTACCGAAAGTATTATGCAAAATATTAATAAGACAAAGCCTCTGATTGATGAAATTAAGGGTATGGGTGTGAAAATTTCCATCGACGATTTTGGAACAGGTTATTCTTCGCTAAGTATTTTGAAGTATTTGCAGTTAGATAAACTCAAAATTGATAAATCCTTATTGATGACATTGGTTCGAGCAAAGAGTCACTCGTGAAGACGATTATTGAACTTGGCGGCAATTTAAATATGGATGTAGTGGCAGAAGGAGTTGAAACGGTACTGCAGGCTGATTTTTTGAAAAGTAATAATTGTGATTTCGGACAAGGCTTTTTGTATAGTAAGCCCATTCCCCCGGAAGATTTGGATATTTTGATGGGGGAATAGTGGGTTGGGTTGGGTTGGGTATCCCGAGAGTCGCGCATATATCCTGAAAGCCGCGCATATATCTTGAAAGTTGAGCAAAATATCACGAAATTCGGCTAAAACGCCTCGAAATTAATAAAAAGGTAACGCTCAGAACTCTTAAGAATTTCTGAGCGTCAGTCTGTTCCAATTATGTGTCAATTAGGTTAGCGATTATTTTTCATAAAACTCTATGGGCAAGTCGTCTGGGTCAGCAAAAAAGGTAAATTTTTTTGATGTGTATGGGTCGATTCTGACTGGCTCAGATGTGATGCCATGGATCGTAAGTTGTGCGACGGCTTCTTCAATATTGTCCACCTCAAATGCTAAATGGCGCAATCCAGCAGCCTCTGGATAACTCGGGCGTTTAGGCGGATTCGGAAATGAGAAAAGTTCTATCTGATAGAGGCTATTGATTTCTAAATCTAATTTATATGAATTTCTTTCCTCGCGATAAATCTCCTGAATAGGTGATAGCCCTAAAATACGAACATAGAAGTCCTTTGATTTTTCGTAGTCGCTGCAAATGATTGCAATATGATGGATTTTGTTTAACTTCATTTCATTATGACATCCTTTTTAGTGTTCTTTTTTTATAATTTACACCAGATATGGTAGGAAAGAAAGTCTGAACAGATGGGAGTTTAGCGCATTAAAGCACCAGGGGTCAGGCACCCAATCGCGCTTTAACGCACAAAAGGATGATGCTGGTATGGGTGCCTTTTTTCCATGATTGTTATTGTTTGAACTCGTTTTTGGGGAGGAGTAAAATATAGGTGTAAGGTAATTTATTACTAGAAAAGGAGGAATCAGCGATGACCAACTTATCATTGAAACATAGAAATCGGGATTGGGGTGAGATGTGGGATTCTCTAAACGATTTCTTCACCGACAATTTACATTCATCAATCAGAGGTGATCTTCACCAATTCCGAACAGACATTAAAGATACAGGGGATCATTATCTAATTGAAGCAGAAATGCCTGGCTTCGAAAGAGAAGACATCAAAGTGGATTATGACCATGGTTATTTAACTATTTCGGCCAAACGGGAAGCTTCTACTAAAGAGGAAAAAGATAATTACATCAGGCAAGAAAGACACTATGGTGAATTTGAGCGTCGTTTCTTTGTTGAGGACATTGATGAAAACATGATTGTTGCTACCTTCAAAAACGGTGTCCTAACTCTTACTTGTCCTAAACTGGCAATTTCCGCCACAGAACGGAAGAGAATTGAAATCCACTAGGATGAATACAAAGTCAAACTGATACCGCGGGTTGGAGGCACAAGCCTCCCTCCGCGGTTTTTTCATTTTGATCTTATCTGGCTTTAGCACAATCCCACAATGGGATCGTAGTATTTAGGAGACGAAATGGTCAGGTAAGAATTAACAAAGAAAGTTGATGCGATATTTATGTTGGCGGACATACGTTCCTCTATATTGACC
>CAURFY010000139.1:0-6377 GCA_963524115.1 uncultured Bacillus sp. | reverse complement strand
ATAGTACCTGCATTTTGTTGTACGGGCCAGGCGACACCCAAATTCACCGTTTTTTAATTGATCAAACTTTGGAACGGAATCGAATCCCCATGGAGGTTGAAAAGCTTAACCAGATGGTTGGTTATTGTCATACTGAAAATTGCCTGCAATCGTGGATTGTTGAGTATTTTAATGAGGAATCATCTGGGAACTGTGGTCGTTGTAGTAATTGCACGGATAAAAGGGAGGCTGTTGATGTATCCAAGGAAGCACAAATTGTGCTATCTTGTATCGTCAGGATGGGGCAACGATTTGGTAAAGCCGCTGTTGCGAAAGTTTTAACAGGTTCAAAAAGTAAAACCATTACTCAATTCAATTTTGATAAGCTAACCACTTATGGAATGCTACAAAATAGAAGTGCAAAGGATGTCACCGATTTTATCGATTATTTAATTACGGAAGATATCATCGGGATTGAAAACGGGCAGTTTCCGACTATTTATGTGACTACAAAAGGAAAAGAAGTGCTTACTGGAAGGCAGACGGTTTCTCGAAAAGAAGAAATTCAAGCTAAAACAATCTCCAAAGCAGATCCGTTATTTGAGGAGTTGCGTCTCTTGCGGAAAAGTATCGCTGACCGAGAAAAAGTACCACCATTTGTTATTTTTTCCGATACTAGCTTGCAGGATATGTGCTTAAGGCTTCCGAAAACCAATGAAGACTTCTTAAATGTTAAAGGAGTTGGGGCACATAAATTGGAGAAATATGGTCTAGAGTTCATCCAAGCAATCAGATTATTTTCCGAAAATAATCCTGACAGAATGTTTGAAAACAATCAGAATATTGAAGTTGAAAAAGGTCATAAGAAAAAAAGAGAACCAAAAGATCCTGATGGTAGACCATCGCATTTAGTTACTTATCATCTGTATTCTTCGGGAGAAACCATTTCGAAAATTTCCAAGGAACGAAATTTGTCTGTGATTACCATCCAAGCCCATCTACTCAGATGTGCCGAGGAAGGTCAGTTTATCGATTGGGAAAAAGAACTTCCAGCCCAATATCGACCATTGATAGAGGCTGCTATTTCCGAAGCAGGGACGGAAAAATTGAAACCAATCAAAGATCTGTTACCAGCAGAAATTAGTTATTTTATGATTCAAGCATTTTTTTTCTTGAGAAATTTAGCTAAATAGGACAATCTTTATCATTGGCCTGGTCGCATTGCTTGCGATCCAGGCTTTTTAAAATAAATTTTTCTAGAAAAGCTTTATTTTTATTAATTGTTATAGTACAGTGTGTTATAATTTAAACATAAACAGAAAATTCTATCTATTGTTCCGTTTAAAGGATAAACATTCAAATTATTTGATCAAAATATTTCATGGTTACATCGAAATTCTTTGGCAAGGAACCAGATAGATACATATTTAATTAATAAACTATTTTTAAGGAGCGGGAAAGAATGAGAGTTGGTATTAAAAGGATGGCAGAGGAACAGGCGAAAATCACCCTTCAAGAAACAGGTGGGTTAGCAATAATTACGATTCATCGACCCCAAAAACGGAATGCATTAACTGCATATATGTGGGATCAGCTTGCTGAAATCGGACAGATGGTTTTGGAGAACCCCAAAAATAGGGTATTGTTATTAAGAGGGGCAGGGGAACAATTTACGGCTGGATCTGATTTGCAGGAATTCCATGAAATGTCCCTTGAAGAGGCAGAAAATGCATTTGTTCTAATGGAGAAAGCCATCTCCACGATTGAAAATTTACCACTACCGACTATTGGTGTAATAAACGGACCCGCTATGGGTGCAGGGCTAGAATTAGCACTTGCATGTGATTTGCGGATTGGTTCAGAAAAATCAAGATTGGGAATTCCAGTTGGGAAATTAGGAATCACCATAAATAATAAATTTGCTAAACGTCTAGTTGATTTAGTGGGACCAAGTGTAACGAAGGAGTTAGTTTATTTAGGACGAATTCTAAAAGCCGAGGAAGCCTATTCAGTTGGAATGTTAAATTATTTAGTGGAAGAAGCAGAATTGGGAAGATATGCTTTAAAAATGGGAAAATTGGTAGCTTCCATGTCTCCTGCGTCATTACTTGCAGTTAAACAATCTGTTAATGAGTGTATAAATAGCGCTCCAATTCTTTGGAATGGATCGACCCCATTTGTTGATAAGCAGGATTTTCCAGAAGGGGTGGCAGCATTTGTAGAGAAGCGAGCTCCACAATTTACCCGACGTACAAATAGTAAATAAGAAAGTGGAATGTCCTAAGAAAATATAAAAATAGAAAGCTCATTTTTTAATCGAGCTTTCTATTTTTTGTGACCATCTGAACATTAAGGTTGACGGAGTAAAGTTCAATATTCAGTTTGTTAATAAAGTGGGAACGTATCTCGCTTTGTAGTTTTTCAACCATCGCAATTAAGGTGGACTGAAGAGGATGCTTAATGGTGATGGTAGCTTTAAGCACAGGCAGGCCATGTAATTGTAAATCAACGGACTTGCATTCATCAATATCTGTGAAATCCTTACAAATAATCATGATAATATCACTAAAGGCCTGTTTATGTATTTTTATTGCACCACGATGAAAATCAGGATGCACAATGGTATTTTCACCTATCCGTTCCTTTTTAGGTGAAAAAATTTCTACTCCTCTATGAATCAATTTTTTAAAAAAGCTTTGATCTACTTGTTGATAGGGGATCGGAATAATATGCTTACCTTCCGTCTTTCTTACAAACTGGGCTATTTTAATCTCACTAGATGAACGAACGTCTTCTACATGATAATAATGCTTAATTTCACCTAATTGCAGGCGGCTAGCAATTAATTTGGTCATCCGATCAGATGTTCCAATAATTAATAATCTTTCAACGTAATAATTATTTATCGCCATTTGCACTTCTTTGACATGGTCCACATCAAAAAAAGTAGCCCTTTTTACCGCAGAAAGTGAAAACTTCTCAAACTTTGCCGATGTCCCAGCAACTTTTTGTCCATTAATAATGAGCAAACCATCGTCGATGATGGCTGGAATTTTTTGTTTATGTGCGAATGATAAGGCGCTTGTGCTTTTTCCAGTACCACTGGCCCCACTTAATGAAAATATCTCCATGAATCATTCCCCAATTCGCTAATAATTAAAATCTGGTTACGTTTTACATAAAAAGAGTATTCATTAGATGCCTGAAACCGAATGCACCCAACGAACTAACACTAGTCACAAGAACTGCGATAGATAAATATTGAGTGTAGCCAGACTTGTTTTCGAGTCTAAACCAAAATATTGAAGATAGGATGATCCCAACAATGAAAATAAATGTCCAAAATCCATTTAATAACATTGTGCTTTCAATATGTAAAACATAGTAACCATAATAAAAAATGTCTATTAATAGCAAGATAATTAAAATTATTTTATTCAATTTATTACCATCCCCCGTTAACTCCATGACCATATTTTAACACAATATTATTCTGATTTGTTAAAATATACAGATTATTCAGAAGCGAAGAGGTGTAGTAAAATTAAGATTGGAGCATTTTTATTCAAAAAAGACCTAAACCATTTTTGGTCTTAAGTCTCTATTAATTAAGAATACACAACCTTCATATTTGTTGAAGCAATTCTTTAATTTTATATTTCCGAATATAGAATCATAAACAATGGCAATTGAAAGCTGCTTGTTCATAAAATATCCCTCCCATTTCAAAAGCGTTACCAATTTTCCATCAACTATAATTTACCATATTATCAACAAATCGATCACATTTGAAATATTCATTTTTTTAAAATATACAAATAATATTTTGTGAAAATAAGATTATATTATTTTACTATAAAAATTTATAAAAACTATGTATAATAATAACTCGGTTGTATTTTCATGAATTCAGACTTATATCTATCCAGCAATAATCACTAGAAAAATTTAACTGACAACTTAGAGGTGTAATATGGCAAATTCTCAACTTGCAAGACAAGAAAAATACGAAGAAATACAAATAGATACAGAGGGCAGTTCTGATGGAGAACATTTATCGAGAAAACTTAAGACAAGACATCTATCGATGATTGCCATTGGTGGAACGATCGGAACGGGTTTATTTTTAGCTAGTGGGGCAACTATTGCGACTGCAGGACCTGGTGGAGCTCTAGCCGCTTATCTAATCGCAGGCATCATGGTCTATTTCTTGATGACCAGCTTAGGTGAAATGTCTGCTTACATCCCGATTACAGGCTCATTTAGTACGTACACTTCAAGATTTGTTGATCCAGCCTTAGGCTTTGCGATTGGTTGGAATTATTGGTATAACAATGCGATTATTGTTGCGCTCGAATTGTCAGCATCTTCCTTAATTATGAAATATTGGCTTCCGGACGTTCCTGGAATCATTTGGAGCGCTATCTTTCTTGCCCTAATATTTGGATTAAATATTCTTTCTGTTAAGGGGTATGGTGAATCTGAATTTTGGTTTTCAATTATCAAGGTAGCTACTATTATTATTTTTATTGTCATTGGTTTATTGATGATATTTGGGATTATGAATGGACATACCGGAGGATTTGAAAATTTCACTAAAGGAGAAGCGCCATTTAAAGGCGGTTTTCTATCGATTATTAGTGTTTTTATGATTGTTGGATTTGCTTTCCAAGGGACTGAACTCGTTGGAATTGCAGCGGGAGAAAGTGAAAATCCAGGAAGAGATATGCCGAAAGCAATCAAACAAATTTTCTGGAGAATTCTTTTATTCTATGTATTAGCTATTTTTGTGATTGGCTGCTTGGTTAATTATAACGATCCACAATTATTAAGTTCAGATTTAGAAAATGTGGCAGTCAGTCCATTTACGCTTGTGTTTAAACATGCAGGTCTAGCTTTTGCTGCAGCATTAATGAATACGGTTATCCTTACTTCTGTGTTATCTGCAGGCAACTCTGCTATGTATGCGGCCACTCGTGTACTTTGGGTTTTGGCCAAAGAGGGGAAAGCTCCTGCTTTCTTAAAAAAGGTAAATAAAGGTGGGATTCCCACTAATGCTTTATACTTATCAACTTTTATTGGGATGGCCTGTTTTTTAACTTCCCTTTTTGGAGATGGGACGGTCTATTCATGGTTATTAAATGCTTCAGGTTTAGCAGGATTTCTCTCATGGTTGGGAATTTCAATTACTCATTACCGGTTCCGCAAAGCATTTGTTGCTCAAGGTAGGGATTTCAAGGATTTGCCTTATGTTTCAAAATGGTATCCTTTTGGTCCAATCCTCGCTACAGTTTTATGTCTAGTGGCTATTTTAGGGCAAAATTACGGGGCCTTTTTCGGACCTAAAATCGACTGGTATGGAATAATGGTATCTTATATTGGCCTTCCATTATTTTTCTTAGCGTACCTTGGTTATAAAATGGCAAAGAAAACAAAAATGGTGGATCTAAATGAGGCAGATTTCAGTCAGGAATAAGGGGCGGGGTGGTTACCATGAAAAAAATAGATATAATTGAAATCCGCTCCCTCCATAATATTGCTGAGCTTGAGGAAGTCAGAGCGCTTGAATCTAAAATCTGGGGGAGCCAAGATTCGATTCCAACTCATCAAACAATAACATCTGTGAAAAATGGAGGTTTGGTATTAGGAGCTTACCTTGATGACCAACTCATTGGCTTTCAATATAGTTTCCCTGGTTTTAATAGGAAATCTGTTTACCTTTGTTCCCATGTTTTAGCAACAGATCCGCTATTTCGCAACAAAGGGATTGGAGAAAAATTAAAAATCGCTCAACGAGATGAAGCTCGTAAGTTAGGCTATGACCTGATCACTTGGACTTACGACCCGTTAGAGAGCGTTAATGGCTATTTGAATATCGGTAAACTAGGGGCTATAAGCTCCACCTATATTCCAAACTGTTATGGGAAAATGGATGACCTTCTAAATGGGGGTATTCCATCGGACCGTTTTCTGGTTGAATGGAATATTGCGCAAGATTTAGGTTTAGGTTTAGGTACTAAAGAACAGGAAGTTGAAGCGGACTTTAATATAGAAAGCTGCCTCATTCAATTAGAAATAGATCATGACGGCTTTCCAGTTCCTTTGCTGTCTAGCTCTTTACCTAAACAAGCTGATCAAATAGCTTATGTCGCGATACCAAAGAATTTTAGAGAAATCAAAGAATCAAACATCGGAACTGCCACTCTATGGCGGATGAAGACGAGAGAACTGTTTACAGAGTTGTTTCGGCAAGGTTGGCAGGTTTCTGGTTTTAAAAAGAATCCAATCACCGATAGTTCTGTAAATTTCTATATTCTTACTAAAAAGTAATATTATATTCCCTGATCATATAAGGAGATCCTCCAATTATGAAAATTAAACAAGTGGTTTTACGTCAC
>CAURFY010000138.1:0-6391 GCA_963524115.1 uncultured Bacillus sp. | reverse complement strand
CTATTGCGATTGGCTGGAGGATGTTACCGAAGGATATCGCATTCCTTAAAGTGAAAATAGATTATCAGGGGAGCCTGCTGTTTGCGGTCTTTATTATTGCCTTGTTTGCAGGGCTATTATTGGGTCAGCAAGTCGGATTTAGTGATATCCGCATTTTGCTAGCTTTTGCGGTCGCTGTGATTACGTTTGTGCTATTTTTATGGTTGGAGTCTCATAAGCCAGACCCGATGTTACACCTAGACTTATTCAAGAACCCGCTATTTTCTTTGAGTATTTTAACTGGATTTCTTGTCTTTGTGGCGAACTTTTGCTTCAACATTATTTCACCCTTTTACACGCAAAGTATCTTAGAGTTATCCCCTGCAAGCGCTGGGTTATTGTTAATGTTATTTCCGATTACGATGGCCATTATGGCGCCGTTTAGTGGTGCCTTGTCAGATAAAATCGGCTCTGAGCTGCTGACGTTTGTCGGTTTGATTGTCATGGTGTTGGCGCAAATTGGCTTAGCGACGCTGCATAGCGGGAGCTCGCTAACGTTTGTTGGTTTGTTGGTGGCGATGTTGGGGATGGGGAGCGGGTTATTCCAATCACCGAACAATTCGTTGGTGATGTCCACTGTGCCAAGGTTTCAATTGGGTATCGCCGGTAGTGTCAATTCCCTTATTCGTAATGTCGGAATGGTGGTAGGAATCTCCGTAGCTACAACTACTTTGTTTACTGTGATGAGCAATAGGGCTGGCTACCGCGTAACTGGACTAATCCCCAATCGTCCCGATATCTTTTTAGAAGGTATGCATGTTGTTTTCATCGGCTCGGCTTCAATCTGTTTTGTTGCAGCAATGTTGACGGGGTGGAGGTTGTTAAAATCTAGAGTGGCGGTTAGTGATTGAGATTGAGCTATCTGTTGGCAGCTGTCAGCGTTAGCGTTCGTTATTACCAGAGGAAAGGCCTCCGTAATTATTTAGTGGGGTTTTCGCTGTTTTTGATGTTCGATTGTGACAGAAATATGGCATTGGCAAATAAAAGTGAGAATTGGCAAATAAAATGCGAAATCGGCAAATAAAAGTGCGAAATTGGCGAATAAAATCGGAAATCGGCAAATAAAAGTGAGAATCGGCAAATAAAGATGGACCCTCATCCGGGTTAGTTACTCAAATACGGATAGAACCCCGAAATCCACGGATAAAAGCCCAAAATCCACGGAAAAGGGCCGATATCCGTGGCCACTTGAACAAAAAGACGTCATTCTCGAGTAAAAAGAATGACGTCTTTTGTGGTTTTATTAACCTCGTTGAAAAAGCATGTCCAAGAAAGGCTTTTTTCGTTTATCTACAATCCTGATTGTCTTAGCGATAATTTTTTCTTCATTTTCTTTTATCCAATTTTTCACTTCGGTTTTCGTGTGGCAATGAGTAAAGAAAGTTTCTCCACCTTTTCCGATAACATTAATCATAAATCTGCAATTTGTGTTTCTCATATTTTCCACCTTTAAAATAACTTCTCATAAACATTACAATAATCAAATAAAAATTTCCACTACTTTTTGTCGCATCCTACATAAAATTTAAATACAAATTTCGCACCACAAACCCAGTTGCTTTACCGCTTCAACGCGCCTCGTGGTGCCTGACCCCCACCGCTGTAAAGGGGTAAAGGAAGGCAGACAAAAAATAGGCAAATTTGTCTGCAAAGTGTATTTGGTGAGATTGTCGAATTGTAGTATTATGAAGTAGAAAGAGGTGAAAATTTGATGGAACAAGAAGATTTTTATCAAAGTTTCAGAAAGAAGATGCAGTACTGGGAAAAGAGTGAGGATGGTAAAGCAAATAAATACGTAGAAATTTTAATGTTTGGTCCAGACTTATTTCATTTATTATGCAAGTTGACAATGGATGATGATGTCTCTGTTACAGATAAGGCCAAACTAGGCGCGGCAATTGCATACTTTATTTCACCTATTGATCTTATACCTGAAGCATTACTCGGACCAGTTGGTTACGTAGATGATATCGCAGTTGCAGCGTATGTATTGAATGGAATAGTGAACAACTCAAGTCCCGAAGTGGTAAGGAAACATTGGGCAGGGGATGAAGACGTCCTAAAAGTCATAAAACAAATCCTAGAGGTTGCCGACAAAATGGTTGGATCAGGATTAATGAAAAAATTAAGAGGGAAATTTGGTGGATGACCACCAGCAACCAACAACACCGACAACGGCGCTTTAATGTGTTAACACACTAAGTGGTGCCTGACCCCCGGTGCGGTGGTGCGTTAAAGTTATTTTCTTGTTTGAGTCATTTTTTTAATTGCTATTGTATAGGACAAACTCTTTCGTATTTTTAGATGGGGTTTGTTTTTTTGCCATTTATCGTGGAGTGTAAGAGCGAACCTATTTGGCATGGGCCGCTGATTGGTGTGTAATTTGCGTTTTTTTATTTTTTTCAAAAAGTCGAACTAATTCATGTTGATTTTGAGCTTAACTGGTGATAATATCGAATTAAAGAGAAAAATCTAAACGTTTACATAAAAAGATAGTTGTACGTACCACATAATGTCTATTAACAAAGTGTTTTTATTAAAAAATGTAAACGTTTAGATTTTAGGAGTTTTTTAAAATGGATTACAAACCAACTATAGAGGATGTTGCTAAGCGCGCCAATGTTTCCATCGCCACGGTTTCTCGAGTGATAAACAATCAAGGCGGAGTCAGAAAAGTAACAGAGGAACGAATTTTAAATGCAATCAATGAACTTGGGTATATCCGAAGTGCATTAGCACGAAGTATGAAACGTAAAGAAACCAATACGATTGGCATTATTGTGCCAGATATTAAAAACCCCTTTTTCCCTTTAGTGGTTGCCGGAATTGAACAAAAAGCCAGAGAAAAAGGGTATTTTACTATATTAAGTAGCACCAATGAATCGCCGAATGTTGAAGAGGATATTGTGAAAATCTTCATTGAACGCGGGGTTGATGGGGTCATCATCACAACAGCTAATGAAAGTGGCGATCATATAAAGCTTTTGCAGGATCAACACATTCCAATCGTTGCCATTGACCGGGCGATTAAGAAGTTCGACGTTGATACGGTACTCGTAGATAACGTCAGTGGGTCCTATCATGCTATCCAACATTTGATTTTACAAGGACACAAGCGAATCGCCATTATTTGTGGTCCGTTGACTACAACGCCGGGATCCGAAAGGTTGTTAGGATATAAGAAAGCGTTGGAGGAGTATAATCTGCCAATCGATGAAAGCCTGATTATTCAAGGTGATTTTATGGAAGGCAGCGGTTATAAGGCTACGCAGGAATTGTATGATTTGAAAGACCGACCGACAGCCATTTTTTCCTCTAATAACTTGATGACGATAGGCTGTATGAAGGCGTTGATGGACATTGAGTGGAAGCTTGGTGAAGAGGTTTCATTTATTGGCTTTGACGATGTTGACATCGCAACTTTTATGAAACCAAGGCTGTCTGTTGTTTCGAGACCAATGAATACGCTGGGAGAAATGGCCTTTCAATTTTTGTATGAACGAATGCAAAATAAAGAAAACCTCCCAAAAAGAGAATATTTACTTTCTCCGGTTTTGAAAATAAGAGAGTCGTGCCAATTGAACAATTTTTATTTTTAGGCTGTGTTAAAGAACAATGTTGATTTTTGAGCATTCTGATGATTGGAGCGAAAGGTGCTCGACTTCTGCGGGAGCACCGCCCGCCCCGCGGAAAGCGAGCTCCTGGAGCGGAAGCCATCAGACATGTTTAATAGAGCTATTTTTAAAGTACGAAGTAGTCAAAGTAACCTTTTATCTCTAAACAATAGGAAGTTTGCCAACTAAACGATTTTTATTTTTAGACAGACTTCCTATTTTAAAATTTAAAAATCTAAACGTTTACATTTTCCAATTTAGGAGGAATCTATGATGAAAAAAGGCGGAATTTTAAATCCGAAAATGAATCAATTAATCTCTGAAACTGGTCATACTGACACAATCGTTGTAACAGATGCAGGCCTACCCATTCCTGAAAATGTGACCCATCGTATCGATCTTGCGTTAAAAGAAGGAGTTCCTGGTTTTTTAGAAACGTTAGATACAGTTCTTACTGAACTTGAAGTGGAAAGGATTATTTTAGCAGAAGAAGTTAGAACGGCTAGCCCCGATATGCATGACCAAATTGTTAGCAGGTTTCCGAATCTACCAATTGAATATGTACCACATGTTGAATTTAAGCAACAAACCAAAAATGCCAGAGGTTTGATTCGGACCGGGGAGTTTACTCCTTATGCTAATGTCATTTTAGTTGCCGGTGTGGTTTACTAATACTTTTACCTCATCCAAAAGGGGGAATGGCCAAGTGAGTGCTGCTTTACTGGAAATGAAAGATATCTCAAAGGAGTTTCCGGGTGTAAAAGCCCTTGATCACGTAACAATTCAAGTGAACAGCTCAGAAATTCTGGCATTACTTGGAGAAAATGGTGCTGGGAAGTCAACCTTAATGAAAGTTTTGGCGGGAGTGCATCAGCCAAATAACGGTCAAATTTACATAAATGGAGATCCTGTAACAATTGAGGGACCCAAACACTCGCAGAATTTAGGAATTAGCATTATTTATCAGGAATTTAATTTAATACCACATATGAGCGTGGCTGAGAATATTTTCATCGGACGAGAACCGCGAAAAACGAAAGGGGTATTGGACCGGAAGCAAATCAAGCTCGAAACAAGGAAGTGGCTTGATAAGGTGGGGTTAACCCAACTATCTCCGGATGACCTAATCACAGATTTGTCTGTGGCTGAACAGCAATTAGTCGAAATTGCCAAAGCGCTTTCCGTTAATTCGCAAATCATCATCATGGATGAGCCCACAGCCGCTTTGAATGAAGAGGAAACGAATAAGCTTCTTTCGATTATGAAGGAATTGAAACAACAGGGGATGGGGGTTATTTTTATAACCCACCGTTTGGAAGAAGTACAGCAAGTGGCGGATTCCTTTGCGGTTTTAAGAGATGGTAAATATATAGGCAGTGAGTTAGTAAAAAACGCCACCAAGGACGATATGGTCACCATGATGGTGGGGCGTGAGCTGACCGATATGTTTCCTGAGAAGGGTACGACATCTGATCAAGTATTACTTGAAGTAAAAGGCGTGTCTGTTCCGGAATTGCTTCACAATATTAATTTTACCGTAAAAAAAGGTGAAATTCTTGGCATAGCCGGTCTTATGGGCTCGGGCAGGACTGAACTTTCAAGGGCGTTATTTGGATTATATAAAAATATGAGTGGGACCGTAAAAGTAGATTCCAAGCAGGTTACTAGTCCTAGGGCCGCTATTGATGCAGGAATTGCTTTGGTGACGGACGACCGAAAGCAGGAGGGTTTGGTTCTTGGCTTGTCGGTATATGAAAACTTGCTTTTGCCTAGCTACAGAAAGATTTCAAACTTTGGTTTCCTTCAAAAAAGAAAAAAGGAAGAGATTGTTAACCGCTGGGTTAAGGATTTAAAAATAAAGGTTCATGATCCGAAAGTAGAGGTCAGAACATTAAGTGGCGGGAATCAACAGAAGGTAGTCCTTGGAAAATGGCTGCAAATGAAGCCAAAAGTATTGATTTTAAATGAACCGACAAGGGGTATTGATGTTGGTGCAAAAGCTGAGATTTACCAAATAATGAAAGGGCTTACAAATGACGGTATCTCTATCATTATGATCTCTTCAGAAATGCCGGAATTGCTGGGTTTAAGCCATCGCATATTGGTCATGAATGAAGGCTGCATCACCGCAGAACTTCATCAGAATGAGGCTACACAGGAAAAAATCTTTTATTACGCTTCCGGAGGTGGGTTGAATGGATAATACGGCAGCTGTTAAGAAGCCAGTGGCGAAAAAATCTGAGGGCAATTGGTTATCACTTGTTGAAAAATATCGAGTGCTGCTGATTTTTATCGTCTTATGTGTAATTGCTAGTTTTCTATCGGATGTATTCCTAACGATGAACAATGTGATGAATGTTCTTCGCCAGGTTTCAATTATCGCCATCATCGCTAGTGGAATGACACTCGTTATCCTTATTGCTGGTATCGACCTTTCAGTTGGAGCCGTTATGGCTTTTGCCGGAGCGATTTTAGCAGGAATATTAACATCTGGTTTGTCACTTCCAGTTGCACTATTGGCAGCCATTGGCGTCGGTCTATTATTTGGACTCTTTAATGGGTTTATCGTTGCTAGATTTGGAGTTCCTTCGTTCATTGCAACCTTGGCAACGATGGTTATTGCACGTGGTATGACACTTGTATATACTAAGGGTTATCCGCTTGTTGTTAGTAATGAACCCTACCGCTTTATTGGCAGCGGGAGATTTTTAGGAATTCCACTACCGATTATTATTATG
>CAURFY010000137.1:0-6494 GCA_963524115.1 uncultured Bacillus sp. | reverse complement strand
CCTGCTCCTTTTTGACGATTGACATAATGAATTTGCTTGTCTGCCAGGTCGCGCACATTAGAGATTCCATCAGGATTTCCCTTTGGAAGCATCCATCCTTGTGTCCTTTTTAAAAATGGATAAAGAACTACTTCTTGACCAGCTAATAGCCTATTTATATAAGAAATATTATATTCTTTTGTTTCTGGGTCAAGCAAATGAGTGCCCGCAACATGGGCTTCGCCTTTTTTAATCGCCATCAAGCCTGCCATGCTTCCGACATGGGAAGATACAATCTTCATGTCAGTCCGCTGCTTCTTAAGGTTTGATGACAGCAAATCGATGGTCAGATCATGACTGCCACTAAATACGATTGCATTTTTAATCTCTTCAAGCGGGAGGAATAACTCAACTTCAACCGTGTCCCCTTGTTCGTATCCAAGTTGGTCAGGAGGTACCACCAAAATTGCGTCTGCCTTAACATAAGACATCGTTACCCCCGCATTTCTTGTCAGCGGATTAGCAACAAATTGGCCATTCACATAGCCGATATTCATTCTGACAAAATCCTCTGCCCCCATTGTCGATACAATACGGCGGCCTAGTTTTACTTCAATGGTTTGTCGTTTTGGTTCTGGTATTTGCAGATATTTGCAGATCAGCGGTCTGACGAACCACTCAAGAGCAAAGTAAGCAGATACAGGATAACCGGGTACACCAACAACTATCTTATTATTTATTTTCCCTAATATAACTGGTTTCCCAGGTCGTGTGGCTACTCCATGGGTGAAAACGGTCCCGAGTTCTTCGAGAATATGTACAGTATAATCCTTTGAGCCTGCCGATGAGCCAGCATTAATCACAACAATATCTGAAGTTTCCACAGCATTTAACAAGGCTTCCTTGATCTTTTCCGGTTTGTCTCTAACAATCTCATGGAGAATCGGCTCACCGCCCCAATCCTTGATGAATCCAGAAAAGACTGTCCCGTTAAATTCGATAATTCTCCCTGATACTAAAGTGGATTCAGCGGAAACAAGTTCATTTCCAGTTGGAATAATCGTGACAACTGGCTTTTTCGTTACCGGAACATCGGTGATTTGCCCAGCTAATAACACGCCTAAATCGGCTGGACGTAAAATATGGCCTTGTGGAAACAGCATTTCTTCTTGAGTTATATCCTCACCAATCGGCCGAATATGCTGCCAAGGGGTGGCGGGTTCAATAATCTCAATCGTAAATTCATCTATCACATGAACGTATTCAATCATAATGACCGCATTAAATTGCGGAGGAATCGCATTCCCCGTGTCGACATAGACGAATTGTTCGTCTTTTTGGAGATGAAGCGGATTTTTCTCGTGGGCTTCGTATGTATCTTCAGCATTAACAGCAATTCCATCCATGGCTGAGGCATGGTAATGCGGCATGGAAACTTTAGCGAAAATTGGTTCAGCTGTGACTCGACCTAGGGAGCCGGTGGTCTTGATCAACTCTGTTTCAATTGGCAACTCAAAGGCTGTTAGTAGCTCTTCTTTTGCTTGTAAACGAGGTTTATCTTCTAAATATATTTTTCGGTTATATCTTTTTCCTTCCACTTTGCGGCTCCCCCTATCTTGATGGTAATACAGGGACATAATCTCCCTGAGAAATTCCTTCTTTTTCAGAAACGATCTCGACTATTCCGTCACTTTTGACAAGTGTTATAATCAAACCTGATTTTCCGATAATCGGTTCGGCCCACCATTCATTGTCTTTTTCAAAAAGTTTAACGCGAATATAATCAGAACGACCTGGAGCAGAGGCGATGTTTTTAGTGATTTTTGCATAGATTCGATTTGGTTTTTGTTCGATTTCTTCCCCAGCTAACCTTTGGAAAATTCGCGAACCAAATAATTGGAAGATAATCATCGCTGAAGCAGGATGACCTGGTAATCCAATGATTGGCTTGCCACCAGCGACAGACAATATCGTTGGTTTTCCCGGCTTGATTGAAATTCCATGAACAAACACTCCTGGGTCGCCCAGTGATTGGATAACATCAGTTGTGTAATCCTTAGCGCCAACTGAGCTTCCTCCTGATAAAATCAAGCAGTCAACAGAATCGAATAATTCGCGGGCTTTATTTGCAAATGTTTGATAATCATCCTTAACAATCCCTCCGTATACCACATCCATGTTCCACGTTTGGGAAAGGCCTGCAACGGTTAAATAATTGATATCGCGAATTTGTCCTATTTCAAGCTTTTGGGTTTGATAAGGGACAATTTCATCGCCTGAGGAAAGGTAGCCCACTTTAAGACGGCTGTACACTCTCACCTCGGTGATTCCAAGTGCAGCGAGTGCCCCCAGTTCTTGCGGTCGGAGTTTAGTCCCAGCATGAAGCAGTTGTTCCCCGGACTTTATATCCTCACCAGCACGAATAATATTTTCTCCTGGAGCAATCTGTTTGTAGGTATTCAGGAGTCCATCTACATCCTCGCAATGTTCAATCATGATCACACCATCACTACCAGGAGGGATCATTCCACCCGTTGGGACATAGATTGCTTCACCCCGTTTAACCGGTTCGGCTGCCATTTCACCCATTTTCACTTCTCCGACCATGTTTAAAAAACCTGGCATGGTCTCTGATGATCCATAGGTATCTTTTGCATTTACGGCATAGCCATCAACAGTTGAGCGGTCAAAGCTAGGAACATTTTCATTTGCCAACACAGGTTCTGCTAGGACAAAATGAAGCGCTTCTTCAATAGGTCGGATTTCAGATTTTGTTATTTTTGAAATCCTCTCATCTATTAAAGTAAATGTTTCCTCGACTGTTTTCACTTTGAAAAATTCCATTGTACCTCTACACCCTTTCTCTGACGATGAAAAGAGGCTATTCTTCCGTTTCGGCCCACTTTTTTGCATGTTGATATTCTTCTGGATGATTCATATTAAAAAAGATGCGCTCCAAACTGGCAGAACTATAAGCCTGTAAATCATTTTCTGTAACATATCGGACGTTAAGATTTTCAAGAAGATGCTTAATACGGAGTTTATTCCTTTCAATACACTTCTCTATTTCTTGTAAAATTCCTTTATGATAGACAGCAAAAAGTGGTTGCTGCTTTCCATTAATGACAGGAATAACTGCATCATAACCCAAGGCATAATCCAAGAGACTCTTTGCAACATCCGCTGACACGAATGGCATATCGCAAGCGACAACCAAATTTAGCTCCTGTTTAGAAGCTTTTAGTCCTGCATGGATGCCAGCGAGTGGACCTTGGCCTGGATAAACGTCGGTCACCGTATTAAGTTGTAAAAACTGATAGGCACTCGGTTCATTTGATACTAAAACGATATCAGCAACCATTTTTTTTAACTCGTTCGTGACCTTTTCAATATTAGGCTGGTGATTTATTTCAAGAAAGGCTTTATTGGTCCCCATTCTACTAGACCTTCCGCCTGATAAAATAATGGCTCCTGCTTTCAAAAACAGCACCTACTTTAACTTCATTAAATTTCCCAACTTGAATTAGGAATAATTAATTCGTCTTCTCGTCCATTTCACCAGATACCTTATAACCCTTCTCCTGTGCAATATAATCAAGATGGATGGAATTAAGGTCAAGTAAAGGTGTGGATGGTTTTGAAATATGTTGTCTTGTATCAATTACTTTTGTGTAACCTTTGCATTTCTCACATACATGAATTTGTGAAGAAGCATCGCCTTCAATTGTTAAAAATTGAATCGTTTCATGATCAGTATTTCCACAATGAGAGCAAGAAATCTTTTTGTCTAACCAATAGGCAAGACAACGTGGGCAATGAAGTACCTTTTGTCCTTGTCCTTCAATTTGTCCTAGTCGAACTGGTTCTCCACACACTGGACAGCCACAACCTGGAACAGCCTGTTTAATTTGTGGTTGGACTTTTTCAGCTACTGCCTGTAAGTAAGGACGAAGAACCGTTTCTGCTAAAAATTGAGGCAACCATGCTTGCAATTTGTGTTCGTCTTCAAATTCATTAAAGTATAGATGATTAATTGAAAACGCCTCATCAAGCCAGCGCATAACCATGTGTTCATCTACTATATCATGTAATATTGAAAATTGATCCTCAATACTAGGGTTACCTTTTATTAAAACATGTTTCAATTCGTCTATCCACTGTATCAATAGTGCAAAATCAAAATCAAATTCTGTTGTTACTGCAATCGGCACGCCTGTTTTGATGAGTTCTTGGTCTATTTTAGGCTGGATTGAATCAGGGTTAATCGCATTTTTCCATTGTTCTTGAAGTTTGAAAATAGATTTTTGGAGGTTTAAGTATTCTTTTGATACAACTGATGATTTCATCGACTGCACACCTCTTTCATTTTTAAAGGGAATGGCTGCCCAAATAGACAGCCATTCCCAATATTTTCAGCATTTTTCGTTTAAGCTTTTTTGCTTTTCTTTTCTTGTTTGTCTAGGTCTGGGAAGTTGCCTTTTTTGACTTCTTCATCATACCATTCTGTATAGTGGCTCTTAGCCCACCATGCCGGAACTTTTCCTGTCACAACGCCTTTAAAACCAGGTGCAGAATGCTTGTGGACAACTGCTAAATAAATATGTCCAACTACTACTGCTGCAGCTAATCCTAAGCCAACGCTATGGAAGAAATATCCCCACTGAGTTGCCCAAGCCGGGAAATATTCTGGGAACCAAATTGTCAATCCTGAACAGATGATCATGATCGCTGTAATAATTTGAATCCAAGAGTTAATTTTTTCCCCTGCATTAAAGAACGTTTGTGGGATATGCTTGAATTTAAAACCAAAAAGCTCTTTACCTGTCTCTTGGAAAAATTGAAGATCCCGCTTTTTCCAAGTAACAAGTTCTTTGAACCAAACGAATAGGCCCTTACGGTCAAAAATAAACCAGATAATCGTTGGAGTCATAAACGTTACTGCAAATATTCTGTGTAATAAACGTGCATTTGCTGGTCCACCAAGAACTGGATAAAGCCAGTCAAAGGCCTCCGTGTACATTGGCAATGCCGTGATATACAAGAATAAGAATGAAAAGAAGTTGATAGCATGTGCCGCAACAAAAGCCTTCGAAAAACGTCTTACTTTAACCTGAGATCCTTTTGGCTGATTACTCATGGCTACCACCTCCATTTTCAACATTACCCTTGTCTTTATTGAATAATCTGCTTGATACAAACATACCGATGACACCCATGGTCGTTGCACCAATCATCATTTTACCAATTGGTTGTGCATAATCCTTCCAAAGAACCGCAGATGTTGGCACTTTTGGACTTTCAGGTAGGCCATATACAGATGGTTTTTCAGCTAACACATAAATCGTGTGAGTACCTTTTACACCTGACGGATTGTAAATATTGGCATTTGGGAATCTACCTTTTACTTCACTTAAGCGTGTCTCAGCTTTCTTAAGCATTTCATCCTTATTACCAAATGACATGGCACCTGGATGACAAGTTGTTACACATGCTGGCTGTAGACCTTCTTCAATTCGATCTGTACACATTGTACATTTTGATGCTTTTCTATATTCTTTGCCATTTTTATCTTTATAAGTGGCAAGTGAGATGACTTCAAATGGACAGTTTTGCGTACAATATCCACAACCAACACACTTATCATGATCTACCACTACAGTACCAAATTCAGTATAACTGATGGCATTTTCAGGGCAAACCTTTTCACAAGCTGCATCAGAACAATGGAAGCATGCTGAGTGACGGAATAAATATTCTAAATCGCCTTTTGAATTATCATGCTCAATAAATTGCAACACATTCCAAGTATGGGCTGTCACCTTTGCATGTGACTGGTTGCTACCTTGGAATTCTTCAGGCTCTGCCGGAAGGTCATTCCAGTTTTTACAGGCAACCATACACGCACGGCAACCATCACATTTCGTTACATCAACTAATTTAATGTACTCTTGATTTGCCATTATTTTGCCCTCCTAACATCGCAAAGGAATGCTTTATATTCAGGGATATTCGTATTAGCGTCCCCGATATGCGGTGTTAAGCGGTTTGCGGTTCCGCCTGTAACAATACCCTTATATCCGAAGTGCCAAGGCATACCCACTTGATGAACCGTTTTCCCTTTTAATTTAAAAGGTTTGAAGCGTTTTGTAACCATTGCATAGGCTTCAATTTCACCACGAGCGGATGAAATGACAATTTTATCTTTATTGCTAATGCCTCTTTCTTTTGCCAACTCTTCACTGATCTCAACAAACATATATGGTGCTAATTCTGATAACCATGGTTGGTTACGTGTCATTGCACCTGCTTGCCAATGCTCAGAAACACGATAAGTTGTGGCAATAACAGGATATTTAGATGCATCACCTTGTGTCATAAACTCTTTTTCGCCGAATTTAGTTGCAGGGTTCAATTGAATACTTGAGAATGCGTTTGAAACAGGGCTTTCATAAGGCTCATAATGCTCTGGCAATGGACCATCATTCATCGCTGCAAACAAGCCACCTAATCCAGTT
>CAURFY010000136.1:0-6527 GCA_963524115.1 uncultured Bacillus sp. | reverse complement strand
CTGTATCCACTCCATTAAATGTATGGCCCGTAATCGATTTGATCTCAAGTTCTGCCTCAATGATATCTTTTTCAAGTAACTGAGTTTGGCGTTGCTTTACCTTCTCAAATACCGTGTAATCAATCACGTTTTGAGGTGTTATTTTAGGCACTATTTTTCAGCCTTCCTGCCTTTTGGCTTTCCTTCTTTCTCTGGATCTTCATCTTTTTGTTCTACGAATTCCTCTAGGTCCTCGTATTTTTCAAGAAGCTCTACTTTTTCTTCCTCAGTTACTTCCACAGGTTCATTCGCATGAAAAAAGCGTCCTCCACCAATGTGAAGGATGCCTTCTTCTCGTTTATAAATAACTTTTCCCATTTTCAAATACCTCCTTTTTTAAATTCTTAAATTTTTGTTCCTGTCATCCACGCACAAGCGTTAACATCACGGACTACAGCATCGACATAACCAAATAGGATATGGTAAGTAGCATCCTTTGCCGCAGCGGTAGCACCTTGAGCTGTACGATTATATCGAATGTCACGGGTAAATACTGGCTTAAGATTGCTCATAGGGCATAAGCAAGCAAAACCTGATTGAAGTTCAGCCACAACCTCAACATTATATCCTGCTAATCTTGTAATCTTACCGTCTTGTAAAACGGCGTCACCAAATCCGGTTGCGCGGTTTGCGATTAAAGCTACTAGCTTATCATTCGTCTTGCGGTTAATGTGCCAGCAGATATCCGTAAGGTTTTTATAACGTTCTGGAAGTAACTGCACATGGTTTACGAAGTCCAAGATTGTAGGCTCGTTTGTTGTTAGGTCCGTCTTATATGTTGAAGTCTTACATTTTTTCACGAAACCATCCACGATATTTAGGAATGGATCACCCGAAGCAGTATCACCGTTGAATAGGAGGTCTTGCAAATCCACCCCGAATTGTTGCTGAATCATTCCTACTACAACAGCCTCTGCATCTTGTCCGCGGCTTTGCATTGCATAGTAAACATCATCGTTTTGCAACCATTCATCCCACTTAACTTTTTTAACATTGTATGGGATTTGACGAGGTGCAATTCCACCCACACCAGTTGGAGTATCATTCTTGCTGGCTAAACGAATTTTACGAGTACCTGCAGTAAGAGCATCAAGGTTACCAGCAGGCGAATTGGTATAAACCGGCATTAATTTTGGAAGCGTAGATGCATTGTTAATGGTGTCGATTAAAAACTGTTGAGACTGTGCTGCTGGCAATGGGATGTTAACGTCCTTCATGATGAAAGTATTGCTAGACTCGCCACTTTTTAAAATTTGTTGGTTATTCATTTATTTTCCTCCTCTCGCAATTAGCGAAAAAATCCTAAATAGCTAGGACCCTCAGATTTTTGTACTACTGGTGGTTCTTGGTGAGTTTGCTTGGATACACCTCTTGCCTTTTCAACAGCATCAAGGCGGTCGTTAATTGGAGACAGCTTTTCATCAAGTAATGTTCCAAATTGTTTTACGATGTCTTCCTCACCAGTAGGTGTTGTACCAGCTACGACAGTACCCTCTTCTTTTTCAATTTCGTCTAAGCGCTTTGTGATTGGCTGTAGCTTTTCATCGAGCATTTTTGCAATGTCTTCTTTTTTCACTTCTTCGTCATCTCCTTCTACATCATTTTTGATTTCAGTTAAAGCATCGAGAGCCGCATTGATTTTGTCCATTCTTGCAGTCGAAATCTTTTTGCCTGCCTTCTCGATATCCACTGGCGGCTTACCTAAAGCCTTAGCAATGTTATCTGATAGTAAAATCTCTTGTAAGATATCAGAGTACTCTTGAAGTGCTTCTCGGGCTTTAGATTCATCCTGCTCAAACTCATAGTTATCCGTCCGCCAATTGTAGGAACGGATTACCGAATCAAAGCTTTCACGAGCCGCCCAAAAATCACGGGTCTGCTTATTCGCTTCGTACTTATCACGGACTGCACCTTTTTGAATCTTTTCACCAGAGAAGAAGGATTTCATAGCATTAAAAAAGCCCTTCACTTCATCATCCGACTTAGTGATAGGATTTGTGTTTTGCTTTTCAATTGCTTCTGCGGTGCCAGCCATAGAATATCCGGTAAACTCACCTTTTTTGATAGATTCCCAAATCTCGTCTGTTGCCTTCGTAACGATCACCCAAGAACCTTTCGTGATAATTTCTCCATCGATATCCATATCAACTGGCGCAATATAGGATTCAACTAGTTCCCCTGCACCCGCATCAAAGTCATGCTGCGTATCGATATTCCGAAAATCTTTTAGAAACTTATGTGCTGATTTTTCGATTTCCTCTGCAGTCATGGAATCGTCGTGTGCATCCGGAACATCAGGTTCATATACCACACCATAGACAAGCTGTTGTTCATCCTCAGCCTTAGTGATGATCTTTACCGCTTTTTGAAATGTAGGAGCTGGAGATCCAGCCGCCTTAGTAAGGAAAAATTGCTTTTTATTGGCCCCTTTATCTACATAAGAAACATGGGTGATATTTGCGTTTTTCAATTCTCTTGCCAATTTGTTCACCTCCTCTCAGGTACCTACTTTGTTTTACCAGTGAGATATTCTACTTCATGAGTAGTTGGGTTGTACCAATCTGCATAAATTCTAACTGAACGAATTCCCTTAACTTCTTCCCCATCTTGGTAGAGTTTAAAATCACTACCTGCCCCATTTTGAACAAAAACCAGCGTTGGTTCATTTTCAAGTTCTAAAATAAACTTTTCTTTCTCCTCCACAAAAATCACCTCCAAATAAAAAGACACCTCAATTGGTGTCCTGTTTCAAACTATGCTTTTTGGCTTGCATCACGGCCACTTCCATATACTTAAGTAACAGATCGAACTTGTCTTGTTTGCTACCTGTTACTCGGTACCGTTCATGGTACTCTACAAAATCAGCTTTCGCCTCTTTTAAGAAACGGTATGCCGTCATTTCATCAATGGATTGTTCAATCTTATCTTCCACAAAATCACCTCGATGGTAGTATCTGTAAAAGATAGGAAATTACTCTACAACTAAGCCGACAGATATGTACGCGGCGACCTTTGCTTCTCTTATTTTTAAGCCTAAGAGCATTGGTTTCACATCATTATAAATGTGTGGATTAGCAGATTTCATTATCTTTAATACTTCTTCATCAAGAAAAAACGTATTAGGTTCAACTCCATACTTCCTAATAAATTTTCTTTTTTTATCTTGAGCCATTAAAACAAATTTTGTATAGGACTGAATCTCGGAAAAAATGTCCGATATTTCCTGTATCTCTTCAGGTTCAACTTTCATTATCATTCCAACCCCTTTAATGCTTCTTCTCGAAGTTTTTCTTTTTCCTCTTTAGATAGACCCAAGATGCTTTCATCTACGACAGGACCCATAGCGCAATGGCAATTCACTCGCTCACTAGCTGGTAAAGATGGATCGCGTGGGTAATCGGCTTCGTTACCGTTTACATCAAACTTCTCATCTACTCCAATTTCGGTACCATCTAGATCCTCATGTTCTTTTCGAGGATTATTCTTCTTACCACCTGAATGTTTCCAACTTTTCTTGGTAACAGCCGGACTTTGCATGTATGCTTCCCACTGACTTCGACTCGAGGCGGTTAATATTTCAGTAATTGCTGTTGTTCGTGCTCTTATTCGGTCAAACTGTGGTAAATCCTTTATCGCAATTTCAGCATCAGCGATGGACCCTCCCTCTTCAATGACCTTCTTAAGAGCAGCTTCAAGTGATTGATGAGTATTGAGTTTCATGATCTCCCCTAAATCATGAGACCAAGAATCAATCCAATCGGTAGTCCGTGTAGAAAGGACACTAAAAGAAACCTCCTTATCTATAGCATCCATGATTTCAGATGTCATTTCCGCAATAGTTAAAGAAAGAAAGTCTTTCGTTGTTTCCTCCATATCCGCTAAAAATTCATCACTCGCAAATAGATCTTGAGAAAGATAGTTTAATAGACCATCAATGGTGATATCCTTTTGAATATAATCTTTGACCCCATTTAAAAAATATTTTCGCTGATTTCGAAATAGTTTGGCTACCTTCTTCTCATAATCTTCGATGTACTTGGGTATCTTATCTAACCCAGGGAAGTCAGGTACTACATCAGTGATATCTGCATCCTCTTCCTCGGATTTGATGACAGTGTTAATAGACTTTAATAGGCGATCAACTTTTCTCATGATTGCATCTCCTCGAGTACATCTCGTAAATCCTTTAAGAGATTAACCAGGTCTGTATTCGTTGATTTCTGTAAAGCAATCGGTAATGCAGGTGCAACAGGTGTATTATTCCTCATCATCATTTGCAACGGAACATTGTACTCCTCTGGAAACATTTCCAAGTCTTTACCTAATACTTTCCCTAATAAATCACGCAAATCATTTGGTGCAGCTGATCCAGCATTTATAAATGGCGTTAACACCTTAGCTGTATCTAGTGGATCTCCGAAGTTTGGTCCATTCAATGTTAATTGGACATTAAATATATCAAGCTCAGGAAGGAATAAGGTATTTAGTTTACCGGAAATAAGTTTTCTTTCTGGTTTGAACACTTGCTCTTCTGTAACTTTACGTGCTGTATCTGCCGTTGCCTTGTTATAGTCCTGGGATTCGCCAGTGTATAAAGGCGGTAATCTGAAAGCTGACCGAAGCTTGTCTCTGCTTTTTGTATCATATTCAAGGAACAAAGCGTCTTGTTGGAGTATTTCAGCTAATGATTTAATCTGGACCTTAACTGGTGTAACTTTTTCGTCACCATGTACGTCTTCAGATGCTACACCTTCAGCTTCAAGCAACAAGAATTTATGAGCGTTGTCTACCCCTTCTATCCCAGACATGTATTCTTTTAATTGAGTTACTGAATCGTCTGAAAGCATTCCATTTTCAACCACAATAGCTGCGGGTGTGTGTCTCCCTTGTTTGAAATAAAGATAGTTAAGCTCATCGGCTTTTCTTGTTCCATATAAATTAACGATATGGCCAATCCATCGTGGAATTCCATAGGTACCGGAACCAATCTTAAAATGAATCAGCTCTGTTGCTCTTAGATTATCAGGAGTGCTTTCATCATACTTTCCAGTGGAAAGATTCATGATGCGCGGATCCCCATATTCCTTAAACCAGACACGAATCCCATTAATATCTTGAACATATTTCCGAAAGGTGCGCCATCTTTTGATTGTTTTTACCTGGTTATTCAAAGTGATTTTGTATTCTACTTCCTCTGGTACCGATCGTGTACAAACTCTGATGTATTGTCCATCAGCATATTCGATGCCAGCCGTTATATTTAAGGAGTCGCGTAATACTTCAACATAGCCATTCCCCATCTTCTCTCGGTCTTCAAGAGCAAACCCTAAAATTGTTTCAGCTTCTTCATCATAATTAAGATAGCGAATAAATTCTTCAAGCCTGGTCCATTCCTTATCAGCAAGTATTTTTAATTCGGCTGATGTATCATCGGAATTGTAATCAAACCGATATTTTGGAACAAATCCAAATCCAAGAATGTTAACTTTATACGCTTCAACACACTGCTGGATAATGGTTGAATACTCACCAATAAATTTGAGCTCTTTTAAATTGTAAGGAGGAGGTACGATTTCCCCATTGTATAATCCTTTAAACGGGTCATCATAAATCTGCTTAGTTGACGTTGAAGGTTGATCCACTTTTATAACTCTTGCCTTCATTTTTTGCTGACCCATAGCCTACCTCCTCTCTCTGTTTGGTCTCTTCTTCCTCTTATCTTTTAAATCTGCCACTTCGTAATCATCTAACCCATACCAAATTGCAGATAAGGTATGAGGATCAATTTTAAATTCATCCTCAATTATTACTCCTTTTTTATCGGTGGCATAGGTAAGGTCTTTTAATTCATAAATAGCGTTCGTACACTGGTCTGAACAAACGATTTTTTTGAACCGCTTTACTTTTTTAGTGTACTGAATACGGGATCCCTGGTACTTCTTTGCAGAAACCATATTAAAACCTTTTTGCCGGTAAAACTTGATGGTTTTAGGTTCAGCACTATCAGCTTTAATTCGCTCTTGAGATTCCTTGAATTCCTTAATTTCCTCTGCAGTTTTATCATCCGTCATTTGGTTTTTGTAGTATTCCCAATAGATGTAAAGTATCTGTTTATCATGATCTACAGCTAACCGAAGAATAGCGTTATAAGATTCAACGAACCCGAAGTCCATTCCAACTCGTTTGATAACAGTACGTATATTAGAAATAGACTCCATCACTTTTTCGTGCTCTTCCACCACAAACTGAGGAAAAACACGAACGCCGTTAACTCCAAAACGACCTTTCCGGGCTATGCGGTAAAGGTCTGGATCATAGTCTTTCATTTCTTCTAGCTGCTCAATGTAGCTTTCCGGAAGGAATAAATTATCATCGGCCGTTGAATGATGGTAATAGGTATCTTTTACAATGATAGTACGCTTTTCATAAAGTTCTTTATCATCAAGAATAAGTCGCTTATTTTGCTCATCTTTAAAAAAGTGTTTGAA
>CAURFY010000135.1:0-6551 GCA_963524115.1 uncultured Bacillus sp. | reverse complement strand
GGTTTATCTATATTTTTAATCGGGTGCTTCTCAACATAAGCAAGGCGTTCTTCCTCGGTCATAACCCATGTTTCGACTTGTCCTAAATAAGCTTTCATCATATTTACCTCCTTAGTGATATATCTTTTCATCGAAAGACATACTAACAAATCTTTTTAAGTGCGAAATTATTTTAATTTTTCATAAGTAAGTATTACATCTTCAATTTGCTCTAAAGATGGTGTATCATCACCTAGCTGATTTTCTTCTACGCTTTTCTTAATCTGATTTAGAAATGAACATGAAAGAGTCCAACCTTTCTTTTTCTCTTCCTCATTTGCATAAGCTAATGACATTTTCATCATCCTTTCTTACGACATTTTTTGATTCTAGGACAATATTTTACTTCGTAAGGTGTCATTAATCTTCTTGTTTTTCTTCAATCCAATCAATTACTTGCGAAACAACATCACTTATTGATTTACCTTGAAACTCCGCAACGCAATCCACTTCATCATTTGCATAGAATTCCTTCTCAAACAGTTGAATACAAAAGGTTTCATTCATATTGTAAATGTCAAAATTAAACCAATTAAGAATGTAATTAAAATGCTGTTCTAGGCTAGTTAGGTTTTGATTTTGACCATTTTTTCTTTTAACTGTATACAAAATTCTCAACTCCCTTCACGACATCTTTTCATCGTAAGACATACTAAGCCATTGCCTTAATATAAAGTTCATCAATCCATTTCAATAGACTGTCAAAACTAGGTTTAATTCCTTTTTGATGGCAGTTAATCATGTAAAGCTTAAGGTTTTCACCCACATCTGTGAGCCAGTCTTGCCCGAACCCTTCTGCATATGCTTTTTGTTCGTACCCCTCTAATATTTCGGCTATTTGTTTTGCATTCATTTTTAGTCCTCCTTACTTCGTCTTTTCTTTCAAAGACCCTATTTATTTGAAGATCTTCATTGTTAGTCAATCTCTATATAATCGACTTTTGCAATTCTTAATTTATCCATTAGAAAACTGAATTGTTCTCCATTGGAAGTAAACTTTAATTTGTGGTTACCATACTTAAAAATCATATCTTGGTCTAAATATTGTTTTACTTGTTCGAACTGGACTTTATACACCATTCTCTTACTGCTGTATGTCCATAAACTAATAGTGAGAAATATCTGTTTAGATTTACTTATTTGTTCTAATAACTGCTTATAATTTCTAAATTTCATCGATTCACCTACTCTTCTTTAACCGAATAATGAATTACATCTTACCTGCTGCTCTTTTAGACAATTCATAATACGGGTCTCTTGGTACAAAATTGAATCCATAAACATCATAGAAACTATCGTTACTCATAGAAAAGAACGCTTTCCCTAACTCTACGGTTGAATAAGTTTTAACCAACTCATTATTTCCGTTATAAACTAAAACTTTATCCCCTTTTTGAATAGGATTTTTAATGAGCCTTTTTATAAAATCATCCACTTGTTTTCACCATCCATTACTATCCGACTTATTTCAAAAGTAATTAAAAGATTATTTTGTATTTTCAGTGACATCTATTACAAAATCTCATTAGCTTGATATACTTGAGTTACCTTTCAAGTAAGCAACCCTTGGGATCTGTCCACTAAACTTATTCCCAAGGGGATTTTTATGTTTTGATTGGGAAAAATAATTGTTTTTCACACAGTATTCAGGTAAGTTTAATCGGACTAAAACTTATGAGAATTCCTGGTTAACTTCGTTTTCGACCCTTACGAATTAATCTGTATTATTTGTAAGCATACTTGCAGTTTTTAAGATAATAACTTGATTCTGGAACAAAATTTTCCTCAAACACAGTGTGCAATTCACATTCATTCCAGTTTTTAGTACACCCATTGCACTTTACATTCATTATTTCTGAACACCAATCATAAAATTGATTTCTTGGAACCGCAGCGTTAACGAAACGATCATTTGTCTCCCGATTAACTTGTTTCAGCGTGAAATCATCTACCAACTTAAAATCATATTTCATCAATTTCTTTTTGATTTGTCCCTGTTCCTTTGGATTTTGGCGGTTATAGACTGACATGATAAACTTACTCAGATACGTTTCTGCCGTTTTCAAACTCTTATGTTCTTCCTTAGTCATGTTGTCCCGTTTTGTCCATTCTTCCCTTATGGTCTGCAATTTTGGTCCGTCAGCACCCTGATTCCTAATCCCAATCACCATTTGCAAAATAGAGTTCATGACCATAAACTGATTTTTCTCGATAGAATTCAGATAATCCCTCATTTCCTTATTTCACCTTCTTTCTTTCACCAATTTTGGTGTAAATATCTGCAATAATAATTCCTGTTTTAGTTAATTCCGGATCATTAAAAATCAAGTGTCTTTGATTTAGTCGAGCTAGCTGATTGCGAGTAATGAGCTGCAGATTTTTCAAATCCACATTGAGCTTGTCACCATCAAGGAATATCACACAGTGCCCCTTAGGTAATGGGCCATTTGCTTTTTCCCATATCACGTTATGTTTTAATCTCCATGTCCCAGGATCAGCAACTTTTATCTCAATATAGCCATCAACATTTACCCTTTCGCTTCCAACAGGTCTGTAATTTACAGGTATTTGCCCTTTTTTAAATTGCGTTTTCTTACCATTTTCTCCACCGAAGTTTATGCCTTTCATTCCTTTATTCCAAGCTGCTTGTCCCTTCTTAAAATGCCCGTCCAAACCGCTGTGAGGAAGCTTGTGATTCTTGCAACACGCTACAATTTGTCTTTCTGATAAGGTTAGATTAAAATGTTGATTGAATATATTGGTTAAATCTTGTTTGCTACATCCAACGACGTGGTTTCTTAAAAACTGTAATTGTTCTGGGGTGAATTTGTGTCGCAAGTTTAACCCTCCAACATCTTAGGTTTATCTTTTTCCACAACCGTACGTCCGTCTCCGTTATAGGAAATCTGTGCTTTTAAAACTAAAGAGCCATTTGAAATGATTTGGTTAGCAATTTTCGATATTGCCTCAGCTCTTTTGATTTCCTCAACTAATTCTTCACCAATAATTTCCTCATCACCTAAACGTTCAAGTTGTGCAAATAAATGATTATTTAAATCTCCGAGCGTATTTTTCATTTCCTCACCTCAATTTTGGAATCTCTGTTCCACCTAATTTTTTGCAATCCATACCGATCCTAGATGAACATCTTTTATTGAGAGAACAGCGTGTTAAACACACCATTCTCATATCCTCATCCTTCATCCATTTCGATCTGTCATCAGCGATAATTACTGCAGCTTGATTTTGCATTACGCAATAATAACGATTTTTCCTGCTTCGATCTCTTGTTGTAGTTCAGATTCTAAGAATTTCTTAATCTCGCTCATTGCTTCAATTTTCCATGTGCCACCATCAGATTCAAATAAGGCGCAACGTGGTCCGTTTTGCATTCTGAATATAAAGTCACTTGATGGTTGCTTAACCTCGACAAATGTACGATATGGAGCTAATACAACTGGATTTGGCACTTGAACTGTTGCGACTGTGGCAACTCCAACTTTCGCTGAAACTGCCTGGGAAACACCGTCGTCCCCTACATTCTTTACGTTTTCTTCACGGATGTTACCGACAACTTTCAGCATAATGTCTCGATCCTCATTTTTTACAAAAGCTGACTGCAACTTAATATTGAATTCCTCTGAATCGTACCAGCGATCAAAAGAGAATGAAGGCAGCATCGCATTTGCTTTGATCAAAATCTCTCTATTTCGATCGCCATTAAGATCTGTAAACGCAACTACATCTGTTGGCGATTCTACATGGACCATTAACTTATCTTCTGTATCAAAATTAGATTTTAAATATTCCACTAAACCAGATAAACTACGGATTTTTAGGTTATCAGCAATTGGATCTTCAAGAAGATGCATTTTATTTGTTGAATAAGCTTGTCCATTTTCATATTTAATTTCAGTAGTACCTAAACCAACAATATATTGAAGCGCTTCTTTAATCATTTTCATTCCTCCAGGTTTTTAATATGCTCTCTGCAACCGAATTACCTAATAATCAATATTTTGGCAACTTAATAGATTATTTTTTAAAATTAACAATTTTAGAACCGATATCATTAAGGACCTCGCCAGTGTCAATATCAACAAATGTTTGCCCTTTAATCCCTGACTTCAACTCCGCACCAGTTACTTTTCCATCGTTGTCCAAATCCATTAGAAGTTTTGTTTCAATCGGCTTGGCTGGTGATAATTTAGATTTTGCTACAACGTTTGTTAAAACCACATCACGTTTATCATCAGCTGCTAATGAAATGGTCAACGTAAGTGTTCTTGCCTTTTTAGGGTCTGTGTTAGGATCCGCGATGTTTTCTAAGATTTTTTGAAGTTCAAGGTTGGCTCTTTCTGCTAGTGCTCCATCAGCAAAAGTATTTAAATCGATGATTTTTGACAATTTTCATTCCTCCTTTAAATTTCAACCACAATATTTCAAGTAATCCAGAACAACTCCTCTCGCTGAAATAATCTGATCACAATTCAGATTTATTACATCAAATGGTATCGATTTTCTTTCTCCTTTCTTCGCTCCATCCCAGTATTTAAGAAAAAATGTAATTGGGACGAAGAAAAATTTATGATGTTTCTCAAACTCTATTAAGAAAAAGGCTTTACCGCCTTGATCATGAAATTTAATTAAGTATTCAACCTGGTGTTCATGAACGTTAGATAAAGGAAAACTTGTTTTGTTTTTGGTGCTTTTTGCATCAAACGCGATTCCTTTTCCATGAGAAATTCCAACGTAATCGACAGTGCTCTTGCTTTTTTTGAACCCCTTAATGTATCTTCCATTATCCTCTGTGATAGTGATTGGGATTGGGACTTCATCAACGATCGCCCATCCCTTCATTTTATAAATCTTATTGGTGTGATCGATGAGCATTTGGAGGTTTTTCCCCCTATTGGCGTAACTCATCAGTAAGCCTTCCCGCCATGTTTGTATGAACGCTCTTTATTCCTTGCCATCTTAAAAAGAATTGCCGTTTCAAGGTCAATACCTCGTGAACCACATAGGTCGAAAATACGAATGCAAACATCTGCTAATTCCTCTACAAAATTATCAAAATCACGTTTACGATCTGCCTCTAAAGCTTCACTCACTTCACTGTGAATAAGAGCAAGTAAAGTTCCGGTTTCTCTCTGCTCTTCATGCCACCCTTTTAATTTCGCTGTTTCAAATGCTTCTTTGCATAACTTGTTAATCATCTATTTATCTCCCTTCTAATCCGCCTTTTCTCGCGGTAATTTTGTCTTCCCTGGCTAAATGGATAATCGCAACTAACACCTCATCTGGATCCCTATCAAAATAAACGCCGATTTCATTTATACTGATACCTTCTGCCCATTTAAATGATAAGTCTTCTAGTTCTTCCTCATTCCAGAAAAAATTTAGATCCTCTAAAACAATGATTCTCATTTTAGTACCAGCGATTTACATCGGACGCAGTGTCTATATCTCGATAGGATGCTATAACTAATGCGTATTTCAAATCGTCATAAGCAACATCTTGTAAACTAATACCATCGACTTCTTTTACACCTTGCTCAAGTAACTTTTCAATAATGAAATTTCGTTTCATTTCCTCAGTGATTTGCACCTTTGCATTGACCTTCATGACAGCACCCCTTTAAATTTCCGTCTGTAAGACGTTTATTTTCTTCGGCTAGTCGTAGATTCTCAGTAGCAATTTCAATAAAATTTCGATAGCGATTTCTCGACTTAAGCTCGCGTATTTCTTCTTTTGCTTGCTTTATTTGCCGAGAAAGTTCGATTACAAGGTTGGTCAGAGCAATCACCTGTTTACCTAAATGTCCTTTTGTATTGCAATGTTCAATGATTTCTTTTTGTTGTTCTTTTATTGTTTGAAAAAGCCAATTTCTATCTTCTACCTTGATCATTACAAAACCACTTTTAAGGTGAGGAAAAGTAGTATCGATAATTTCCTGCAATTTACCCAACATTTTTTGTCCCTCCTTTCTAGCAAGATTTCCGATTAGGACGAATGCTACCGGTAGGAGTTGTAATCGCAAGCTGCACTGTCCATTTGTATTGATAAACTCTTGCTTTTACTGTCCCTGGCTTAATACCGTTTTTTTCAGCTACTTTTAAATCATCTGCAGTAATTTTTAATGGTTTCTGTTTAAACTTTTGACCGTTTTTCAAAACAGGTAGAGTAGCAGCTTCCTCTGGTGTCATCCCGGATTGTAATCGATGATAGAACCCTGCAAACGAAATACCGTTTTTTAACTCAAATTTTTTCAAATTAGGCCATTTACCTTTATTAACAGGTTCGTTTATTGCCCTTTCAACGTTCCACCCCAAGTGATAAAACCTGTTATAGAGGTTCCTCCAGCTAATACCGTTCTTTTTAGCTTCTGCAAAGTCATCGTCAGTCAGGTAGTACACGATCTACACCCCTATCATTCTTTTTAATCATTTCCTGAAGGTCTTCTCGAACACGCATTTTGTATTGTCGCACCTCATGTTTTTGCTTAATACGG
>CAURFY010000134.1:0-6613 GCA_963524115.1 uncultured Bacillus sp. | reverse complement strand
CGTATTTCCCAATTCCGACCTCTCCTAGTGCCATCACGGGGTCAATTGCATTTTGTTTTTCAAATGTCCACTCATTTTGATGGATTTCAAAATGCAAATGGACCCCGGATGAATCACCCGTGTTTCCCATTCTACCAATTACGTCCCCCTGTTTTACCACCTTACCTTCAACGACATCACGAGATTTCAAATGAGCATAAACAGTTTCAAACAAATTATTATGTTTGATAAACACAACATTTCCATATGAATCTGAATAGTAAGACCTGCTCACCACTCCTTCAGCTACTGCATAAATAGGAGATCCCACTTCTGCCGCTATATCAATTCCTTTGTGTACTCCTTTTCTTGTTCCATATAAATCAGTAATAATACCATTTGATGGCCATATCCAATGAGCAGTTTGCTCTTTAATTGACAAATTTTGAGCTTCCGAATGGTTTCCGAGAAAAAATAGGCAACCACATAGCAATGCTATTATCTCGGCTATCAGATACCGCTGGATATAATCTTGCATCCTTCTCCTCCTTAATTTTATCCACTTCCACCAATGACTGACTGTCCCAAAATTACCTTTCCCATCTAAAAGCACCTCGTTATTATTTGGCAAAATTTTAATATTTTATGCAAAAAAAACTAATATGAAGATTTCCCTTACCTTCTTAGCGACTCTTTACTCCATTAACCAAAAAAAAGACTAACCGTTAGCTAGTCTCTTCAACCTATCAAATTTCATATTTATTAGGTGCAACGGGCACCTCGATGGGATGGTCTAAATGAAAAGGACCGATATGGTCTACACTGCCATTCTTTATTTCTACAGCTGTGAAACCAAACTCTTTTGCGGTTAATAAAATCGCTTCAAGACCATACATCATTTCTGGAGTTTGTGGTATGACTACCCCCTTCTTGATATTAATTGTTAAGGTTCTTTTATTCGGAACAACCTTATCAAACTGAAATTCTTCTGGTATAGAGGCTTTCAATCCTTGAGTTGGAATTTCTCTTCTCATTTCCGAAAAAGCAGCCTCAGGTGAAGCGGCTGTTTCCCCCATTGGGACAAGAAATGGCCGCTCCTGATTTTTTGAATATAAAAGTAAATAGGGGTGTTCCTCCACTTTATCAGATGTAAGATCTATTTGGAGTAACTCATTATTCCCAAGAATAATACCTGGTTTATGAACCGTCGAAAAGGTAATTCGATTTACCCCATCATGATTTCCAAATGTAGTTTTCAGCGAATTTTGGAATGTAACTTCATTTGCAGATCCCCAACCATACTGGTGATCCGAAGGAAGGTCAATATTAATTTCTTTTTGCTCGCTATTATAGGTTAAAGTCCCATTCAGTGGAAAATACTCACTTAAACCCCACTTTTCCTCTAACAGCTTTGGCATCGTTGCTAGAAACTGATCAAACCAACTTTTGGAGTCTTCCTTATTGACAAGCACACTAATAGGAACAATATTCATCGCGTTTGAATCTGGTATCCCATAAATGAGCAATTCTTTTCCAGGTAGATCTTCCTTATATACGGCTATTTTCGTCATTTCCTGTTGCTTATTTTGTAACGCACCCCCACCTTGTTTACTTTTATCCTTTTCCATTTTCAAACTTACTACATGATCTTCACTGTGTTCAATTGTCTTTGATTCCTGCCTTGAATTGGGGTTAGAATGAAGATTCAAGCTGTAAAGTCCTGGAACTAAAATAAAAATGAGAATAAGTGCAGCGATGCTTGCCAAACTAGGAACTAACCATCCAATTCCCTTTTTCCTATTTATCTTTGCTGATATTTGATGATAAAGGTCATGAGGATCTCGATTATCAGTTATTTTAGGCAGTTGTCTGAGCAATGCTTCCAAATGCTCTTTAGTCCGATCAGTTTTACTCACTCACGAATCCCTCCTTTTCCTCCATATCTTCCATATATTTTTTTAAAGTTTTCAGTGCTCGATGCTGGGTTGTTTTTACTTTACTATCCGTCCAATGTAAAACAGCAGCTGTTTCTGAAATTGAAAGGTCATGTAAATAACGCATGACAATCACCATTCGTTGATCAAATGTACAAAGGTCAAGGCACTGATACATGAGTTGCAAGTCCTCTCTCTCCATTGCTATCTCTTCAGGTAAAGGATGTTGATCTTTAACCTGTTGGGTCGTCCAATCAAACTTCTCAATGAGCTTTTGTTTCCAACCTTTTTGTTTTCGATAGTAATCAATGGCAACATTGCGGGCAATTGAAAACAGCCAAGTTTTTTCACTGCTCTTCCCCTCAAATTTTGAATAGGATCTTAAAACCCTTATATAAACCTCCTGAACAAGATCTTCTGCCTGTTCGCGATTTTTGACCATATAAAATAAAAATTGGAAAACGTCATGGTGATATTTTGTATATAAATCTTCAAAAACGGAGTCCATTAAAGGGTTCCCCTCCCCGTTCATTTAATTAGTCGTATCCATCATGAAAAAAGTTTCATCTTTAACTATAGGGTTTTTAGAAAAAAAAAGGAAGGATTTTCACAAATTCAGTTAATTTTTATAGACGAAAAATGGTATCAGTAAAATTAAAAAACCTATCCCAGATGAGATAGGTTTTTCGAGGAATTGTTTCCCGTGTATCAAGAACAATCGGCATAAATCGTAATTTTAGGTGATATTTCGTGGTAGAAAAACAGAAAATGTCGTACCCTCTCCGTATTTACTTTGTACGGAAATTTGGCCATTATGGGCTCCCATAATATTTTTGGCTATAGCTAAACCTAAACCTGTACCGGAAAGACCTCTTGTTCGAGCTTTATCTGCTTTATAAAATCGTTCAAAAACAAATGGTAAATCCTCTTCTGGTATTCCAGAGCCAGTATCACACACTTCAATATTAATCCCACGTTCATCACTTTTCTCTAAAACGGTAACGGATCCACCACTCGGAGTGTGCCGAATCGCATTATCAATTAGATTAGTTAATACTTGTTCCATTCTATCCGGGTCGAAACAAATGCTCTCATCTTCATTTTGCATTTCAACATTCAAGATGACATTTTTGTCTTTTGCCAGTCCTTGGAACTTTCGAATAATTCTATTAATATACGGCTTAAATTCTATCATATCAACCGTTAATTGAATGTGACCGGCTTCCATCCTTGCCAAATCCAAGAGTTCATTTACAAGTCTACCCATCCTTAGCGATTCATCATAAATGACCTTTGCCAACTCTTTTTTCTCCTCATCAGAACCAGCAATATCGTCCACGATTGCTTCACTATATCCTTGCATCATTGATATTGGTGTTCTAAGTTCGTGAGAGACGTTAGCAATAAAATCCTGACGAAGCTTATCCAATTGCCGCTCCTCAGTCATATCACGAATTACCGCTACGGCGCCTCGAATGAATTTTTTATTGTATAACGGACTAACTAGAATCACCCAAAATCGACCCTGAACTGATACTTCACCTATCTGTTCTTTTTCCGTATTTACAGCAAGCTGGAACAATTCCATTACTTCAGAAGGAATGGCATCAATACTTGAATTGTTCTCATTCTGATTAAAATACCAGTTTTGCAGAAAAATTTCAGCAGGAGGGTTTGTAATAAGAATAGTACCATCACGATTAAAGGTAATGACACCATCAGCCATACTACTTAAAATACTAGTTAGTTGTTCCTTTTCTTGGCTAAGCGCATTCATATTAAATTTTAATTGCCGCCCCATTTGATTAAAAGCTGTTGCTAATTCACCTATTTCATCATGGGATAAAATCGGAACTTTCGTATCAAATTTTCCTCTTGCCACTTCAAATGCAGCTTCACGCATTTTTCGAAGCGGAGCTGTTATCCTTGTGGATAAGAAAAAGGCAAATATGGTGGTTAAGATAATGGTAACCCCTGCTGCCAACAAAATAAACTTTGTTGTTTCCTGAGTTGTTTCTTGCATCACTTCAAGCGGCTGATAAATGAATACCGCACCATGTTCACTACTCTTGCTAGTTAAAGGAACTCCAATCACTAATATTTGCGAAACGTCCTTATTTTTCTTGGTGTTTTTTTGTAAAGATGAAATTTGCTTAACGACAGTCTCATCATCAAAAGCCTTTGAAAAGTCCTTATCTTTAATTAAAAAATCAACTGGAATTTGATCTTTTGAATCGGTGTTTGGCGAATAATAGAAGTGTTTTTGGTCTTTAAGGACTACAGCACTTGAGTCTTTATCCACCAACTCCATAGCAATGTCAATTCCTAAAGATTGATCTTTTTCATCAAGGTTTTCAATTATTTTTGCCATTTGTACTGCGGTATTCTTCATTCCTGTCTCAGTTTGGTTAATATGGTAGTTATCAAAGAATTCCAGCAGCATCACAGTAAGAATAAACAATACAAAAGAAACAAGTAAAAGAATAGTAAACCACAGTTTACCTACTACACTTCGCCAGAACATCATTCATTGATGACCTCAAACTTGTAGCCGACTCCCCAAACTGTAACAATCATTCGCGCCGCTTGTTCTGAAACCTTATTTAATTTTTCACGCAAACGTTTTACATGGGTATCTACAGTTCGCAGGTCACCGAAAAATTCATAATGCCAGACTTCTTTTAACAATTGCTCACGATCAAACACTTTGTCTGGAGACTTTGCAAGGAAATACAAAAGTTCATATTCCTTTGGAGTTAGGCTTACTTCCTTGCCATCTGCAGTTACACGGTGGGCATCATTATCAATTGTTAAATGTGGGAAAACAATCACATCTTTAGTTGTTGTTTCTGTTTGCAGATAGCTCGTTTGAGAAGACCTACGTAGCAATGCCTTTACTCGTAGAACAACTTCACGCGGACTAAACGGCTTAACGATGTAATCATCTGTACCAACTTCAAACCCTTGCACTCTGTTTATTTCTTCACCTTTAGCAGTCAGCATAATAACGGGAGTTGATTTTTTCTCCCGGAGATCACGACAAACTTCAATGCCATCTTTACCAGGCATCATTAAATCAAGCAGAATGACATCATAGTCATTTGCAATGGCTTTAGCGAGGGCTTCGTTACCGTCCTCTGCTTCATCAATTATGTATTCTTCGCGCTCAAGGTACATTTTTAATAAGCGGCGAATTCTTTCTTCATCATCTACTACTAAAATTTTCACTTCTTTATCCATAGATTTAATCCCCCTTGCAAGATATTGTAACGAATGAGTGTCTAGTATTACTATGATTTTTCTAACAGTATTGTGAACACAACAAAATTCATGATGAAAGCAAGGTTCTATTCCGATGAAAATAGATAATATTTTTATTATTGTTAGTCAATTTACCAAAAATTAAACTGAAGTTGCTTTGATAGGGTCTTCCCCCTATCAAAGCAACTTCTGTATTGAAGGTTTTTATCCTGCGTAAGAATGAAGTCCAGCTATAACTAGGTTGACTGCAACTAGATTAAACATAATGATGACAAAACCAATTACTGCCAGCCATGCAGATTTTTCTCCATGCCAACCTTTGGACAGGCGTAAATGTAAAAACGCTGCATAAAACAACCATGTGATGAGTGCCCACACTTCTTTCGGGTCCCAGCCCCAAAATCTTGTCCAGGCAATTTGCGCCCATATCATCGCAAAGATCAAAGCACCTAATGTAAATACTGGAAACCCAATTAAAACGGACCGATAGCCAATTTCATCGACCAAATCCATATTAATATTTTTCGTTAACGGTTGAAGAGCAGCAGCTATCCGTTTTCTTAGGATTAAGCGAATTAGTCCATATAAAACAATTCCTACTCCTAGAGACCATGTAACTGTGTTCATCTTTTTTGCGTTGATGAAGGAAGGCATTTCAACTAAAGGTTTAAACGCATCCTTTGTTTCTAGCTTTCCTTGATGTGGTCCTGTTAAAGCTGGCATATTGTATACCAACTCAGCTGAATTATCATTTTTGTCTACCCACGTAAAGCTTGCTTCATAATGAGCAGCCGTAAAAGCGGTTGTAGCCACTACAAAACCAAGCGTACTAATTAAGCCAAAAAACACAACTTCAAGCCAAAAAGTACTCTTGCTGGATTTAGTTTGATTTACGACCTTTACTAAAAAAATCAAGCCTGCTGCAAAACTGATGGCTAATATCGCTTCACCCATCGCTGCAGTTGTTACATGGATATGAAGCCAGTAACTTTGCAATGATGGAATGAGAGGATTTATTTCTTTTGGAAACATACTAGCATAGGCAATCACTAGGATAGCAACTGGTAAAGTAAATAACCCTAATAATGGTGTTTTATATATAAAATAAATAACGATAAACGCACCTACTAATGCCATTCCAAAAAAGGTTGTATATTCATACAGATTACTAACAGGTGCATGTCCTGAAGCAATCCATCTCGTAACAAAGTAACCTATTTGTGCAAGGAATCCAATGAGGGTTATGACAATCCCTATTTTCGCCCAACTATTCGGTCTTTTAGTATCATTTAACCCCTTTTTTTCCTTTATTGCTCCGCCAAAAAACAAAGTGGCGACTAAATAAAGAATAAACGCCGTAAATAACAAATTTGCACTTGCATTGACCACTCCATATTTCCCCCTTATCCGTATTTCTCCACCCTTATTTACGCTTATCT